>NZ_JBHZDA010000144.1:0-10379 GCF_042755665.1 Streptomyces sp. NPDC059142 | reverse complement strand
CACCACGAGAGTGCGCGCCCCGGCCCGTACGATCGCCCGCCCGGTCCGCCGGCCGGGCATCGGCGCTACTTCTTGCGGCGGCGTCCGCTGGGCGCGCTCTTCTGCGCCTTGCGGCGCTCGGCCCGCGTCATACCGTCCGACGTGGAGCGCGTCGGCCCTTCGGCGCTCTGGAAGTCGCCCTCGACGATGCCGCCCTCGCCGTCCACCGTGGGAGCGGAGAAGTGCAGCCGGTCGGGCCGCTGCGGCGCGTCGAGGCCCTTCGCCCGGATCTCCGGGCGCCCGGTGCCCGCGGGCACCGCGTCCTCCTTCTTGGCGAGCGAGGTGCGCTCGCCGGAGTCCTCCACCGGGACCTCCTCGACCTGCTGCTCGACCTGGACCTCCAGGTTGAACAGGTAGCCGACGGACTCCTCCTTGATGCCCTCCATCATGGCGTTGAACATGTCGAAGCCCTCGCGCTGGTACTCGACCAGCGGGTCCTTCTGGGCCATCGCCCGCAGGCCGATGCCCTCCTGGAGGTAGTCCATCTCGTACAGGTGCTCGCGCCACTTGCGGTCGAGGACGGAGAGGACCACGCGCCGCTCCAGCTCACGCATGATGTCCGAGCCGAGCTGGTTCTCCCGCTCCTCGTACTGGGCGTAGATGTCGTCCTTGATGGACTCCGAGATGAACTCGGCGGTGATCCCGGCACGGTCGCCGGCCGCGTCCTCCAGCTCGTCGACGGTGACCTTCGTCGGGTAGAGCTGCTTGAAGGCGCCCCACAGCCGGTCCAGGTCCCACTCCTCGGCGAACCCCTCGACGGTCTCCGCCTGGATGTACGCGTCGATCGTGTCGTCCATGAAGTGGCGCACCTGCTCCTGAAGGTCCTCGCCCTCCAGGACGCGGCGGCGCTCGCCGTAGATGACCTCGCGCTGCCGGCTCAGGACCTCGTCGTACTTCAGGACGTTCTTACGGGTCTCGAAGTTCTGCTGCTCGACCTGGGACTGCGCGGAGGCGATCGCGCGCGTCACCATCTTGTTCTCGATGGGGACGTCGTCCGGCACGTTCGCCATGGACATCACACGCTCGACCATCTGCGCCTTGAAGAGCCGCATCAGGTCGTCGCCGAGCGACAGGTAGAAGCGGGACTCGCCCGGGTCGCCCTGACGGCCGGAACGGCCGCGGAGCTGGTTGTCGATACGGCGCGACTCGTGGCGCTCGGTGCCCAGGACGTAGAGCCCGCCCAGCTCCTTGACCTCCTCGAACTCCGCCTTGACGGCCTGCTCGGCCTTCTCCAGCGCGGCCGGCAGGGCCGCCGCCCACTCCTCGACGTGCTCGACGGGGTCCAGGCCGCGCTGACGCAGCTCCGCCTCCGCCAGGTCGTCGGGGTTGCCGCCGAGCTTGATGTCCGTACCGCGGCCGGCCATGTTCGTCGCGACGGTGACGGCGCCCTTGCGGCCCGCCTGGGCGACGATCGTGGCCTCACGGTCGTTCTGCTTGGCGTTCAGCACCTCGTGCTGCACCCCGCGCTTGCTGAGCTGCTGCGAGAGGTACTCGGACTTCTCGACGGAGGTGGTGCCGACCAGGATCGGCTGGCCCTTCTCGTGCTTCTCCGCGATGTCGTCCACGACCGCCGCGAACTTGGCGACCTCGGTGCGGTAGATCAGGTCGGACTGGTCCATGCGGACCATCGGCCGGTTCGTCGGGATCGGCACGACGCCCAGCTTGTAGATCTGGTGGAACTCGGCGGCCTCGGTCATGGCCGTACCGGTCATACCGGAGAGCTTGCCGTAGAGGCGGAAGAAGTTCTGGAGGGTGATCGTGGCGAGGGTCTGGTTCTCGTCCTTGATGTCCACCCCTTCCTTCGCCTCGATCGCCTGGTGCATGCCCTCGTTGTAGCGGCGGCCGGCGAGGATACGGCCGGTGTGCTCGTCGACGATCATGACTTCGCCGTCGATCACGACGTAGTCCTTGTCGTTCTTGAACAGCTCCTTGGCCTTGATCGCGTTGTTCAGATAACCGACGAGGGGGGTGTTCACCGACTCGTACAGGTTGTCGATGCCGAGCCAGTCCTCGACCTTGGCGACACCGGGCTCGTGGATCGCGACCGTGCGCTTCTTCTCGTCGACCTCGTAGTCGCCGGTCTCCTCGATGCCCTTGAGCGGGTTGCCCGCCTCGCCCTTGGTGAGGCGCCTGACCAGCTTGGCGAAGTCGCCGTACCACTTCGTGGCCTGGTCGGCGGGGCCGGAGATGATCAGCGGCGTACGGGCCTCGTCGACCAGGATGGAGTCGACCTCGTCGACGACGGCGAAGTTGTGGCCGCGCTGGACCAGCTCCTCCTGCGACCACGCCATGTTGTCGCGCAGGTAGTCGAAGCCGAACTCGTTGTTCGTGCCGTACGTGATGTCGCACGCGTACTGCTCACGGCGCTGCGCCGGCGACATGTTCGCCATGATGCAGCCGACCTTGAGGCCGAGGAAGTTGTGGACGCGGCCCATCAGCTCGGAGTCGCGCTCGGCCAGGTAGTCGTTCACCGTGATCAGGTGGACGCCCTTGCCGGACAGCGCGTTCAGGTACGCGGGCAGCGTGCCGACGAGGGTCTTGCCCTCACCGGTCTTCATCTCGGCGACATAGCCGAGGTGCAGCGCGGCGCCACCCATGAGCTGGACGTCGTAGTGGCGCTGTCCCAGGACACGCTTGGCCGCCTCGCGGACGGTCGCGAACGCCTCGGGGAGCAGGTCGTCCAGGCTCTCGCCATCGGCGTACCGCTCTTTGTACTCGGCGGTGAGCGCCCGCAACTCGGCGTCGGAGAGGCTGACGAAGTCCTCTTCGATAGAGTTGACCTGGTCCGCGATGCGGTGCAGTTTGCGCAGGATCTTGCCTTCGCCTGCACGCATGAGCTTGTTGAAGACGGACACTGAGGCTGGTCTCCTTGCCGGTCGGGCCTGGCACGTGGGTCGGAATCGGACACGGGCGCGGGCACGGCAGGCGGGCCCCACCGCAACGGCCATCGTAAGCGAGGACTCGGCCGCGCCGGGAGGGCCGCCGTCACGCGGGTCTGCCGCCACCCTCATATATGAACGCGCGGAACCCGTGGAAGGTGCCGGTACGGCGGGAAAAGCATTCGTCCCGGATGACACCGCTCAGCAGAATCCGTCCATGGAATCCGTCACCCTCACCACCGGGCGCCTGCTGCTGCGCACCCTCACGTCCGACGACATCGACGCCGTGCACGCGATCTGCCAGGACCCCGCGATACAGCGCTGGATCTCCGTCCCCGCACCGTACGAACGCGGACACGCCGAGCACTTCGTCGAACGCCTGGTCGCGGACGGCTGGCGGTCCGGGACGAACTGCACCTTCGGTTTCCTGCCCCTCGGCGGCGGCCCGCTCATGGGCGCGGTCAGCGCGCACCGCCGGACCGGCACCTGGGAGATCGGCTACTGGACGGCGAAGGAGCACCGCGGGCGCGGCCACACGGTGGAGGCCGTGGGCGCCGTCGCCCGCTGGATCTTCACGGAGCTGGGCGCCGGGCGGCTGGAGTGGCGCGCCGAGGTCGGCAACGAGGCGTCGCGCGCCGTCGCGGAGAAGGCCGGTTTCGTGGTGGAGGGCGTGCTGCGCGCCGCCCTGCTCCAGCGGGACACACTGCGTGACGCCTGGGTCGGCGCGCTCCTCCCCTCGGATCTGGGACTGCCCGCCACACACCCGTATCTGCCCGCGCGGAGCTGACCCCGGCCGCCCGGCCCGTTGTCGGTGCGGCCGTCTATCGTGCGGACCATGACGACTGTGCCGCCCGCCACCGCCGAGCTGTCCGCCGACGAGGCCCGCCGTATCGCGCTGCGCGCCCAGGGGTTCCTCGGCGCCCCGGACCGGCGCGGCGGGGTGCGGGGCGTGCTGCGCCACCTCGGCGCGGTCCAGCTCGACACGATCTCGGTGCTCGCCCGGTCGCACGAGCTGATCCCGTACGCACGGCTGGGCCCGGTGGGGCGCAGGACGGTCGAGGACGCCTACTGGACGCCGCCGGCCGACGGCGCGTCGCCGCCCGATCCACACGCCTTCGAGTACTGGTCGCACGCGGCCTGTGTGCTGCCCGTCGAGGAGTGGCCGCACTTCGCCTTCCGCCGCCGCGCCTACCGCGCCCGCCCGCACTGGTACCACGAGCTGGCGGACGGGACGTACGACGCGGTGATCAAGCAGTTGCGCGCGGAGGGCCCGCTGACCGCCACGGAACTGGGCGGCGCCAAGAACGGCGGGCCGTGGTGGGACTGGTCCGAGGCGAAGGTGGCCGTCGAGCGCGCGCTGATGTACGGCGAGGTCGTGTGCACCGGGCGGCGGAGCTGGAAGCGGGTGTACGACCTGGCGGAGCGCGCCATCCCCGGCGACCTCCTCCACGACGAGCTGGACGACACGGAGTGCCTGCGCCGTCTGGTGACGCTCGCGGGCCGGTCGCTCGGGGTGGGGACGCGCGCCGACATCGCGGACTACCACCGGCTCAAGGGCGAGCAGGTCGACGCGGTGATCGCGGACTCGGGGCTGGTGCCGGTGAGCGTCGAGGGCTGGACGAAGCCCGCGTGGGCGGACCCGGCGGCGCTGGCGACCGCCCCCCGCGGCCGGCACCGCACGACGCTGCTCTCCCCGTTCGACTCCCTCATCTGGGAGCGCGCCCGCACCGAGCGGATCTTCGGCTTCACCCACCGGCTGGAGGCGTACGTCCCCAAGCAGAAGCGGGTGTACGGCTACTTCGCGATGCCGCTGCTCTCCGGCGGCCGGCTGCTGGGCCGGGTCGACCCGGCGCGGGAGGGGAAGACGCTGGTGGCCAAGCAGGTGTCCCTGGACACGCCGAAGGCCGTGTCCCCGATGGCGTCGGCGCTGCGGGAGGCCGCGGAGTGGGTCGGCTGCTCGGACGTACGGGTGGAGCGTGTCGACCCGCCCGAGCTGCGCGCCCCGCTCGCCGAGGCGCTCATCGCGGCGGGGTGACGCGGGAGCGCGCGGGCCCCGCCCGGACCGCGGAGGCCGCTCCGGGGGCGGCCCCGGACGGCCCGGGATCAGCGGATTTCGAGGATCTTCTCGCGCATCGCGTAGACCACGGCCTCCATCCGTGAGTGGAGCTGAAGCTTCTCCAGGATGTTGCGGACGTGGTTCTTCACGGTGTTCTCGGAGATGAACAGCTCCTTGGCGATGTCCCGGTTGTTCATGCCCGTGGCCACCAGCTTCAGGACCTCCAGCTCCCGCTCGGTCAGCCGCGGCGCGGGCACGAGCCTGCGCTCGTCGGTGCGCTGGATCATCGACTTGAACTCGGTGAGCAGCTTGGACGCCATGGACGGGCTGATCTGCGACTGGCCGTCGGCCACGGCACGGATCGCGGTGGCGACCTCGTCGGTGGAGATCTCCTTGAGGAGATAGCCGGTGGCGCCCGCCTTGATCGCGTCGTAGAGGTCGGCCTCCTCGTCGCTGATCGTCAGCATGATGATCTTGGCGCTGGGTGCCACCTCCTTGATGGAGGTGCACGCCTCGATACCGCCGCGCTTGGGCATCCTGACGTCCATCAGCACGATGTCCGGGAGCAGGTCCGCGGCCTTGTCGACGGCCTCGGCCCCGTCGCCCGCCTCCCCGACGACCTGGATGTCCTCCTCCTGCGCGAGCACGATCTCCAGCCCTCGGCGGAAGAGAGCGTGGTCGTCCACGACGAGGACCCGGATCGGTTCGGGGCGCGAGCCGCCCCGCTCCGCCTCCGTGTCGGACCCGGACCCGGCGCCGCCGGCCGCGCCGCCGGCCCCACCGGCGTGATGCACCGGTCCGAAGCTGTCCGCCATCGTTCCTCCCCCTGAAGGCCGGGGCCCGCATTCATGGAGCCGGCCAACCGCAGTTCGCAGACCACTTGTTGGCTTGCGGCTCCATGATTTCATGCCCGGGCGGCCGAGGGGTCGTCCTCCGGAAGCACGGCGGTGCCCCCAAGGGCTCTACGAGCGCTCGGGGGCACCGACGGACGTGGGATTCCGGCCTCTTTTCCGGCTGGATCCAGGCGGTCCGGCCGGTGTGCCGACCGGCCGGCCGCGCCAAGCCGCACCCGGCCGCGCCCGGCCGCGCCGCTCAGCCGCTCCCAGCCGTCCTCAGCCGCCGAGAGCGCCGCCCGCGCCGTCCGGCTCGGAACCGGCCAGCGGGTCCGTCCTGAGATGGATGACGCCGTAGTCGTAGGCGTGGCGCCGGTAGACGACGCTGGGCTCCTTGGTGTCGGAATCGACGAAGAGATAGAAGTCGTGACCGACCAGCTCCATCTCGTAGAGCGCCTGGTCGAGCGTCATCGGTGCGGCGACGTGGTTCTTCTCCCGGACCACCAGGGGGCCTTCGCCCTGCACCTCAATCGTGCCGATCATGGTGGTGGGTACAGCCTCGCGGGTCTCCTGCGCCGCCGTCTCGCCGTTCGCGTTCAACTGGGCCACGCCAGGTACGACATCGACGACCTCCGCCGCGGACAACCTGCCGTTGCCCCGCCGGTTGTGACGCTTGTCGTGCTGCTTGCGCAGCCGCGCCTCCAGCTTGCCGGTGGCCAGGTCGAGCGCCGCGTACGGGTCGGCGGCTGCCGCCTCGGCCCGGATCACGGGGCCCCGCGAGTGCAGGGTGATCTCCACCCGGTCACTGCGCTCGGCCTGCCGCGGATTGGGCTCCTTGGACACCTCGACATCGAGGCTGATCACCTTGGCGTCGAGCTTCTGGATCTTCTCCAGCTTCAGCTTCTCCGCCACGTGCTTGCGGAACCGCTCGGGCACCTCTGTCTTACGGCCCTTGACGACGATGTCCACGCAGAACTCCGTTCCCGGATCACTCCGCCTCGCTGCGGAGTCACTCCTTGTTGCACCAGGCCCCGATAGTCACCGGAGCCTCGGACTTGGTGACTTTCACCTCCTCCTCCCCCAGCGGCGAGATCCCCACTCCCCTTGATTTCCGGGGGTCTGAAAAGCGCCGGAGCACACCAGTGCATTCAATGAGTCGCGGCTCGCGCCATTCCTCATAACCGAACATAGACCCCCCGGACGGGTGTCGGCACCCGCTACCGGCACGTACCTCTGTTCAGCTCTTTTCCTGCCCTGTTCACCTGCAACGATGCACAGTCCTGATCAGTTCCGGTTTATTTCGAAAGACAGCGGCGGAGCGGCGACGACGGCGGCACTCACCTGTACGAATCCAGGAATGCCGGACCCCATGGCGGCACGCAGTGCCCTCGCCCCTTCGGCGAGCGACGCACCCGTCGTCATGAGATCGTCCACCAACACCACCCGACCGCCTTCCAGCAGCCGGGTACCCCCGATCGCGACCTCCAACGCCCCTGAGAGATTCATCTGTCTCTGCCGGGCACCGAGGGCCGCCTGATCGGCCACCGGGCGGCGCTGCCGCAGCACCGGCAGGACCCGGCACTCGCGCCCCGTGCGCCGCAGCTCCCCGGCGGCGGCGAGCGCCACCCTGCGCCCGGCGTCGTGCCCCCGCGCCCCGATCGCGCGCGGCGTGGACGGCACCGGTACGAGCAGCAGCGGGCCCACCCCGGTACCGGGCGGCGCGGCGGCCCGTACAGCGCCCGCCAGAGCGCGTCCCAGCGGCGCGGCGAGGCCCAGTGCCCCGCGCTCCTTGTGTGCCAGCAGAACGGCCCGTACGGCGTCCTCGTACGGGGCCGCGGCATGGACGGACGGCAGCCCCGGCGGCTCCGGCACCGGCCGCACCCGGCACGGCCATGTCCCGTACAGCGCCCGGCCGCACGCCTCGCACAAAGGTGTCCTGGGGCTCCCGCATCCGCCACAGGCGACCGGCAGCACCAGGCCGGTGATCTCCCGCCACCACGCCCGCATGGGACACACTGTGCCAACCTCGGAGGCACCCGGCCACCCCTGTGGACAACTCGGCCGGCCAATCCCCGTAACCAGCCGTTTTCCCGCCCCGGCGGCCGATGGCGACCGATCGTTTCCGGCCCTGCGTACCGAGCCGGGCACCCGGTGCCGACAGTCGGAAAGGCGGTCGGAGAGGCGGCCGGAAGGGCGGCCCCCGGCGTCAGCCCGGGTAGACGGGCGACGAGCCCACTTCGACCATCGTCTGCCAGTTCGCGCCCGTCGGCAGCCGTACGATCCCGGCGTCCTCCGAGTCGGCCACCACAGGCTGCTGGTCGTCGTCGGCCGCGGCGATCGCCGTCACCTGGTTCAGCCCCGGCAGCACGCTCGACGCCGAGGTCGACCCGTCGGTCTGCATGTAGCGGACCTGCTGCACACCGCCCTGCTCCTTGCCGACCACCACGAGCCTGCTCGGACCGGCCCAGGAGACCGCGGTGACGGTCTCCAGTTGCGGAGCCGCCGACTGGAGCTCCGCCACGGACACCACCTGATCGTCCCCGGAGCCCTGCCGCTCCACCCGCCCGATCTGGAGCGTGGTCCTGCCGTCCTTCGCCAGCAGCAGCGCGATCCGCACCCCGTCCGCCGACACCCGCAGCCCCTCGACGCTCGCGCCGTCCAGACCGTCGACCGTGACCGTGCGCGGCTCGCCCGCACCGTTCGCGAACCGCAGCAGACGCGGATGCGCCGGGTCCCGGTCCGCGACCCACAGATCGCCGCGCCCGTCCCAACTCGGCGCCGACAGACGCCCCTTCTCGTCCGGTCCCTTGCTGGTCACCAGCGGCTCGCCCGGCTCGCTGTCCGCGAGGATCGACGACACGTACAGCGACTTGGCGTCCTTGGTGACACCGGCCGCGTGCTTCTCGTCGCGCGCCACCCCGACCCAGCCCAGCTTCAGATCGCCCTTGCCCAGCGGCCCGATGACCTGCGAACGGTCCACGTTCTCCGCGCTGCCGGCCTGGAGCAGCGAGAGCCGCCCCCGGTCGTCCACGTAGTACGGGTTGTCGGGCCGGCCGGTGGTGCGGTCCGGTGCGAACTCCTCGGCCTGGTCGCCGCTGAGCACACAGAGCGAGGAGCCGTCGGCCAGCAGCTCGACCTGCCCCACCGGCGTGGCGGTGAGGTCCCGCAGCGTGAACAGGAGCTGCGCGGCCATCTTCCGGCACTGCGTGCGCCCCGCCTTGGCCGCCTTCTCGTTGAGCGGCACCTTCAGCGCGTTCCGGTCGTCGAACTCCAGCGACGTCGTGTTCTTCTCCAGCGCGGTACCGCGCGGGAACGGCGAGTCGACCACCGGTTTCAACCAGTTCGTCGGCCCGTCGAGCAGCACCCGGACCGCCTGCGTGACCGGATCCATCCGGGTCGTGGGGTCTATCCGCTGCCGGATGTAGACCGGGTCGGCGACCAGCCAGTTCTCCCCGGAGGCGAAGTAGTACTTGTTCACCGACCGGTAGTTGCGCTGGAAGTCCGACTCGCCCAGCACGAGCCCCTGCGGCAGATCGTCGATCCGCCACTCCTTGGCGCCCCCGATGTTCTGCCGCACCAGATGGATGCTGCCGTTGTACGCCGTGGGGTCCAGCGGCTGGTAGGCGTGCGAGGAGTCCACGTCGGCGATCCGGTCGCCGTACAGCGGATAGGTCAGCCCGCCGCTGTCCGAACCCGACGCCTCCTTGGGCACGGCGGGGTCCGGCGCGGCGCGCAGCACCGTCGTACCCGCGCCGGGCTGCCAGTAGCGCGACGCCTCCGGCGTCAGATACTTCCTGGCCATCGCGAAGTCGGGATCGTCACTGGTCATGGCCTCCAGGAAGCCGTCGACGATCTCGGCGGGCCCCGCCTTCTCCCGCGGCGGTACGGCGTACACCCGCACCTGGGACTCACCGGCCGGGGACGCCTTGACCGGCTCCACGTCCCCGCTGTCCGGGATCGACGCGCACCCGGCCAGCAGCAGGGCGAGCACCCCCAGCACGACCGGCGTCCGCACCGCCCTTCCGAACCAACGGCGGTCAGCGCCCACGTATCGTGTCCTCCCGCTTCGGGTCCGACAGCGCGGACTCCTGGGTGTCGCTCTCGGGGGTCCGGTCCTCGGCGGGCCGCGGCACCACCCGGGCACCGCTGCCCGGCAGCGCGGCGGGATCCACCGCGGCGGACGTACGGGGCAGCACGGACGATGCCGCCGCCTGGAGCGGGGAACGGTCCACGCGCGGCTGCTCCGGCACGCTCGTCAGCCGGTGCGCGCTCTCCTTCGGCCCCTCGGTCCCGGCGTTCTCCCGGTTGCGCCGGGAGTCCTCGGGCTCCAGCGGTATGGGGGAGCCGCGCAGCGCCTCGTCGGCCGTACGCGGCAGGGTCAGCCGGAACTGGGAGCCCCCGCCCGGCTCGCCCCACGCCTGGAGCCAGCCGCCGTGCAGCCGCGCGTCCTCGACGGCGATCGACAGCCCGAGCCCGGTGCCGCCGGTCGTCCGGGCGCGGGCCGGGTCGGCCCGCCAGAAGCGGTTGAACACCCGGGTCGCCTCGCCCGGCTTCAGCCCCACCCCGTAGTCC
>NZ_JBHZDA010000143.1:0-10434 GCF_042755665.1 Streptomyces sp. NPDC059142 | reverse complement strand
CCTCCGGGGCGGTGGGGCCTCCGGCGCCAGATCCTCGGCCCGTCGCCTCGCCTGGCCGGCGGGTGGGCCGAAGGGGCGCGTCGCTGTCGAAAGGGAGGCCGTACTCGATATGCGGCTCCGCCGCGTGGGCGCAGGCCCCGAGGAACGAGGGGCCGAGCACGGTCGACCGTCGACAGCGGCATGGAGCGCCCCGGAGGCGAACCGAGCCCTCAGAAAAGAGAGGGCTTGCCGACCGGCCCTTAGAAGTTGACCGCGTGGTTGCCGAACGCCGGGTTCAGGAGGCCGATCACATTGACCGTGTTGCCGGTCACGTTGAGCGGGAGGTGGATCGGGACCTGCACGGCGTTGCCGGAGCCGACGCCCGGGGAGTGCTGGGCCAGGCCGTCGGCGTGGGCGCCGCCTTCGGTGGCGAACGCGGCGCCGGCGGAGGCGCCCGCGGCGAGACCGGCGGTGACGAGGACCAGGGCGGCCTTCTTGGCAACCTTCATGGAGTGTTCCTTAATCGCGTGATCGACGGCCGCCGCGGTCTGCGGTGGCACGCCGTGGAGAACGCGCGACCCGGCGCCCAGGATGCGCCGTGTGGGTGACATACACCCGACAGTATGAATCTCAGACCGGAAGATGACCTTCCGGATACCGGTCCCGGCTCCCGCGGTGAGGGTCGTATCAGCCGGTCACGCCGTGCCGTACGGCCCAGAGCGCCGCCTGCGTCCGGTCCGAGAGGTCCAGCTTCATCAGGATGTTCGAGACATGCGTCTTGACCGTCTTCTCGGAGAGCACCAGCGCGCGGGCGATCTCCCGGTTGGAACGCCCGTCGGCGATGAGGGTGAGCACCTCGCGCTCCCGTTCGGTGAGCGACGTCCCCCTCCCCTGGCCCGTCCCCGGCTCGTCCTGGGCCAGCAGCGCGCCCGCCACCTCGGGCTGGAGCAGTACGTGTCCGGCGTGTACGGAGCGGATCGCGCCGGCCAGCGCCTCGGGGTCGATGTCCTTGTAGACGTAGCCGGAGGCGCCGGCGCGCAGCGCGGGGACGACGGTGCGCTGCTCGGTGAAGCTGGTGACGATCAGCACCCGGGCCGGGTTGCCGAGGTCGCGGAGTCTGCGCAGCGCCTCGATGCCGTCGCCGCCGGGCATCTTGATGTCCATCAGGACGACGTCGGGGCGCAGCTCCTCGGTGCGGGCGACGCCCTCGGCGCCGTCCGCCGCCTCCCCGACGACCTCGATGTCGGGCTGGATCTCCAGGAACGTGCGCAGTCCGCGCCGTACCACCTGGTGGTCGTCGACGAGCAGGACGCGAATGGCGTGGCGCTGTGCGCCGTCGCCGTTCTCCTCAGCCACCGGGCACCTCCATCTCGATCGTGGTGCCCTGTCCCGGCGCGGAGCGCACCCGGAGTCTGCCGCCCACCCCGCTCGCCCGGTCCCGCATCGAGACCAGTCCGAGGTGGCGTCCGGCCCGGCGGACCACGCGGGGCTCGAACCCCTTGCCGTTGTCGGTGACGCTGAGGACGGCGCCCTGGGCGCGGCGGGCGAGGGTGACGTCGACGCGGTCGCCGCCCGAGTGGCGCAGCGCGTTGTGCAGGGCCTCCTGGGCCACCCGCAGCAGCGCCTCCTCCTGGGCGGCGGGCAGCGCCCGTACCGCGGAGCTGTCGAAGGTGACGCGGGCCGCGTGGGCGCGGTCGAGGACCTGGATCTGGGTACGGAGCGTGGCCACCAGCCCGTCCTCGTCCAGGGCGGCGGGGCGCAGCTCGACCACGGCGGCGCGCAGCTCGTCGGCGGCCTCCGCGGCGAGCGCGGCGACCTGCTGGAGTTCGCCCTTGGCGCGGGCGGGGTCGCGGTCGACCAGCGCGGCGGCGGCCTGGGCGGTGAGCCGCAGGGAGAAGAGCTTCTGGCTGACGGCGTCGTGCAGCTCGTGGGCGAGGCGGGAGCGCTCCTCGACGATGGTGAGCTCGCGGCTGCGCTCGTAGAGCCGGGCGTTGGTCAGCGCGATCGCGGCGTGCTGGGCGAGGATCGAGAGGAGTTCCTCGTCCTCCTCGGTGAATCCGCAGCCGCCGTCCGGTTTCGGGCAGCGCTTGTTGGCGAGGAAGAGCGCCGCGATGGTCTCGTCGCCGTCCCTGACCGGCAGCCCGAGAAAGTCGGACATGTCGGGGTGGGCGGAGGGCCAGCCCTCGAAGCGGGGGTCCTTCCGTACGTCGGCGAGGCGCTCGGCCTTCTCCTCGTGGAGCATCGCCGCGAGGATGCCGTGCTGGCGCGGGAGCGGGCCGATGGCCTTCCACTGTTCGTCGCTGACGCCGTCGACGACGAACTGGGCGAAGCCTCCGTGGTCGTCCGGGACACCGAGGGCCGCGTACTCGGCGTCGAGCAGTTCGCGGGCGGAGACGACGATCGTCTTGAGGACGTCGTGCACCTCCAGCCGCCTGCTCATGGCGAGGAGTGCGGTGCTCACGGCGGCGAGGCCGGAGCTGGGTCGGTGGCTCATGTGGCCACCGTACCGGCGGGTTGGTACGCGGCGTATCGGACCGGGGACCGCCCGGGGAGGGGGCCCTTGGGCCTAGGTCCCGGGCGGCGTGGACCGGACCGAAGGGACCGGGCGGGTTCGGGCCCGCGTCCGAGGCGGCGGGGGCGCCGGCGTTCCTACGTTGGACGCGTCACAGGGT
The DNA here is from genome assembly GCF_042755665.1 of Streptomyces sp. NPDC059142. Lineage (NCBI taxonomy): Bacteria > Bacillati > Actinomycetota > Actinomycetes > Kitasatosporales > Streptomycetaceae > Streptomyces > Streptomyces sp. NPDC059142. The sequence continues at coordinate 7,783 of NZ_JBHZDA010000143.1, read as the reverse complement.
CACGAGGTCACAGGTCACAGGTCGCAGGTCACAGCCCCGGGCCGGGGCTGTGACGGTGGCCGGTGGCCGGGAAAGCCGACGCGAAGGAGCGGACGTCATGCCGGTAGCGGTGGTCACGGGGGCATCGAAGGGGCTGGGGCGCGCGCTGGCCGAGGGGCTGGCCCGGCGCGGCTGGGACCTGGTGCTGGACGCCAGGACCGCGCGCGTGCTGGAGGAGGCGGCCCGTGCGGCCGGGGCGCACGGGACGCGGGTGGTGGCGCTCGCCGGGGATGTGACGGACGCCGCGCACCGTGCGGAGCTGGTGGCTGCGGCGGCAGGGCTCGGCTCGCTGGATCTGGTGGTGAGCAATGCCAGCGCGCTGGGCGCGGAGCCGCTGGTACGGCTGGACGCGCTGCCGTCGGCCGGGCTGCGGGCCGCGCTGGAGACCAATGTGGTGGCGGCGCTCGGCCTGGTGCAGGAGGCGCTGCCGCTGCTGCGGGAGAGCGCGGCGGGGACGGTGATCGTGGTCAGTTCGGACGCGGCGGCGGAGGCGTACGAGACCTGGGGCGGGTACGGGGCGTCCAAGGCGGCGCTGGACCACCTCGCGGCCGTGCTGGCGGTGGAGGAACCGGGGCTGCGGGTGTGGGCGGTCGATCCGGGGGACATGGGGACGGATCTGTACGCGGCGGCCGTGCCGGACGACCCGGACCCGCGGCCGGCGCCCGACGCGGTGGTGCCCGGCTTCCTGCGGCTGCTGGAGCGGCGGCCGCCGAGCGGCAGGTACGCGGCGCCCGCGCTGCTGGAGGCGACGCCATGAGGATGCCGGACGTGCCCGAGGAGCTGTCGGCGCGGGTGCCGGCGGAGCAGCGCGGGACGGGCCGGGACGATGTGCGGCTGCTGGTGTCCCGGGGGACCCGGGTGAGCCATCACGCCTTCCGGGAGCTGCCGGGGCTGCTGCGGGCCGGGGACGTCCTGGTGGTCAACACGTCGGCGACGCTGCCCGCGGCGGTCGACGGGCGGATCGGCCCCGACCCCGGGGGTGAACGCGTTGTCGCGCACTTCTCGACGCGGGGTGACGACGACCGGTGGGCGGTCGAGCTGCGGACCCCGCGCGGCCCGGCGGCGGAGGCCGGAGCCGGGGCGGGCGCTGGTGCTGGAGCAGGGGCGGGGGCGCGGGCCGGGGCGGGGGCGGGCGGCGGCGCGGGAACCGGAGCGGAGGCCAGGGCGGGCGCGGGCGCGGGGGTGACGCTGCCCCGTCCCGGCGGCCCGGCGGGGACGGTCGTACGGCTGCCGGGCGGAGTGCGGCTCGTCCTGGAGGAGCCGCTGGACCCGGCGGGGGCCAGGCTCTGGTGGGCGCGGACCCCGGGCACCGATGTGCCGGGGCTGCTGGGCCGCCACGGCCGCCCCATCCGGTACGGGTACACGGAGCGGGACCAGCCGCTCTCGGCGTACCAGACGGTTTTCGCGCTCCCCTCCCCCGACGGCTGCGGCTCGGCGGAGATGCCGAGCGCGGGGCGGCCCTTCACCGCGGGGCTGGTGGCGGAGCTGGTGAGCCGGGGGGTGCGGTTCGCGCCGCTGGTCCTGCACACGGGGGTGGCGTCGGCGGAGGCGCACGAGCCGCCGTACCCGGAGCGCTTCGCGGTGCCGGAGCCGACGGCGCGGCTGGTGAACGCCGCGGTGGCGGGCGGCGGGGCGGTCGTCGCCGTCGGTACGACGGCGGTGCGCGCCCTGGAGTCGGCGGCGGGGCCGGACGGGGTGGTGCGGGCGGCCTCCGGCTGGACGGATCTGGTGGTGACGCCCCGGCGCGGGGTGCGGGTGGTGGACGGGCTGCTGACCGGGCTGCACGAGCCGGCGGCCTCGCATCTGCTGATGCTGGAGGCGATCGCCGGACCGACCGCTCTGACCAGGGGATACGAGGCGGCGCTGCGCCGCGGCTACCTCTGGCACGAGTTCGGGGACGTCCATCTCCTGCTGCCCGGAAATCGCTCACGCTCCGGGTTGCGGGAGCAACACGCGGTCAGGTCGTAGGGGGCCCGATGTGAGCCCCGGCATAGGACCCACATCACTTACGAACGGGTTTAGTCGACGGATAAGGGCCGCGTGAGCACGGCATAACCGGACATTGGGGCGCCTTCCCGGCGCCCCTTCGCACTATCCGAGGTCGTACGTCACACCTTTGCCAGGGCATTTTGCGGCCGCTAACAATTGCCGACGTCGCCGCCGAGATGGCTGGCCATCCGGCCTCCGCGACTCCCGCTATTCGAAGAGGTACGTCTCTATGTTCTCGTCACGCACCCCTGGCCTCAGCCGTCTGAACAAGACCCATCGGGCATCGATCGCCGGCGTCGCAGCCGCCGGAGCCGCGGCTCTGACGTTCACCCTCGTCCCCGGCGGCCACGGCGCCGCCGAGGCCAAGCCCGAGGCCCAGGCCAAGACCTCCGCCGCCACCCACGTGGCGTGGAAGTCGGCGACGGACAGCACCCAGGCATCGACCGTGCACGCGATCGTCGCCAAGCAGCACACCAACGCGCTGGACGGCGCGGCCAAGGTCAAGAGCACCGGCTCCAAGGCCGACTCCGAGGCCAAGGCCAAGGCCGCCGCGAAGGCGAAGGCCGAAGCGAAGGCCAAGGCCAAGGCCGAGGCGAAGAAGCGCGCCAAGACCACGTCCGCCAGCCGCTCGACCGTGCGCAAGCCGGTCTACGCGAACAACCTGGACGGCTGGATCCGTGAGTCGCTGGCCATCATGAAGAAGCACGGCATCCCGGGCAGCTACAACGGGATCCACCGCAACGTCATCCGTGAGTCGAGCGGTAACCCGAACGCGATCAACAACTGGGACATCAACGCCCAGAACGGCATTCCCTCCAAGGGTCTGCTCCAGGTGATCCCGCCGACCTTCAAGGCGTACCACGTCAAGGGCACGCCGAATAACATCTACGACCCGGTCTCGAACATCGTGGCCGCGTGCAACTACGCCGCGGACAAGTACGGCTCGATGGACAACGTCAACAGCGCGTACTGATCCGCGCGGACCCGCACGGGACGCGCACCGGGCCCGCCCGGAGCGATCCGGGCCCGCCGCACGCGCGGCAGTGAACGCCGGAGGGGGGGGGGGCCCCCCCCCCGCGGGGCGCCGCCGGGCGCGGGGGTCCCCACACCCCCCCCCCCCCCACCAGCGAGCGTCGGGGGGGGGCCGGGGGCGGGGCCCCCCCCGGGGGCCCCCCCCCCCCCCCCCCGGGGCCGCCCCCCCCCCCCGCCCGCGTCAGGCCCCGCCGGGGCCCGTCGTCACTTGCGCATGACCTCGGGCTCGTGGCGGCGCAGCAGCCGCGCGACCGCGAAGCCGCAGGCGACCCCGATCAGCAGCAGCACCGAGATGTTCATGACCCACTGGCCCGCCGCGTGCTCCCACAGCGGATCCAGGTTGGTCGGGTCGTTGACGTCCCAGGGCGCCATCAGGTGAGAGAGGTCCAGGGTCGTGCCCGCACCGGCGATGGCCCAGCGGGACGGCATCAGCCAGGCGAGCTGTTCCAGGCCCGGCGAGTCGTAGAGCTGGAAGAGGACGCCCGTGAACACGACCTGGACGATCGCGAACATGACGAGCAGCGGCATCGTCTTCTCGGAGGTCTTCACCAGCGAGGAGATGACCAGGCCGAACATCATCGAGGTGAAGCCGAGGGCGATCACGACCAGGCAGATCTCGACGGCCGGCGGCATGAGCAGGCCCTCTTCCGGCAGCACGCGGGGCGCGAAGCCGATACCGCAGATGATGACGCCCTGGAACGCCGTGATCACACCGAGTGTGATCACCTTGGACATCAGATAGGCGGAGCGGGAGAGACCGGTGGCCCGCTCCCGTTCGTAGATCACCCTCTCCTTGATCAATTCACGTACGGAGTTGGCCGCGCCCGAGAAGCACATGCCGACCGTGAGGATCAGCATGATCGTGCCCGCGGCCCCGTTGAACCGGGTCGGCGCCTCGGGCGGCCCCAGACCGAACTTGGCGGGGATCACCACGCTGACCACACCGAGCACGGCGGGCAGGATCAGCATCAGCCCCATGAAGCCCTTGTCGGAGGCGATCACCGAGGAGTAGCGGCGTATCAGCGTCCAGAGCTGGGAGCCCCAGCTCTGCGCCTTCGGCGGGCGCAGGTGCTGCGGCGGCGGCATGTGGGCCGGCTGCGCGGCGACGGAGTCGATGTCCGCGGCGTACATCTGGTAGTGCTGGGAGCCGCGCCAGCGGCCCGCCCAGTCGTACTCGCGGTAGTTCTCGAAGGCCGAGAAGACATCGGCCCAGGTGCTGTAGCCGAAGAAGTTGAGCGCCTCCTCCGGCGGACCGAAGTACGCGACGGAGCCGCCGGGCGCCATCACGAGGAGCTTGTCGCAGATGCTCAGCTCGGCCACCGAGTGGGTGACCACCAGGACCGTACGGCCGTCGTCGGCGAGGCCGCGCAGAAGCTGCATGACATCGCGGTCCATGCCCGGGTCGAGGCCGGAGGTCGGCTCGTCCAGGAAGATCAGCGACGGCTTGGTGAGCAGCTCCAGGGCCACGGACACGCGCTTGCGCTGACCACCGGAGAGCGAGGTGATCTTCTTGTCCTTGTGGATGTCGAGCTTCAGCTCGCCCAGCACCTCGCCGATACGGGCCTCGCGCTCGGCCTCGGCGGTGTCGCCGGGGAAGCGGAGCTTGGCCGCGTACTTGAGCGCCTTCTTGACGGTCAGCTCCTTGTGCAGGATGTCGTCCTGCGGAACGAGACCGATGCGCTGGCGCAGCTCGGCGAACTGCTTGTACAGGTTCCGGTTGTCGTAGAGGACATCGCCCTGGTCTGCGGGGCGGTAGCCGGTGAGCGCCTTGAGCAGGGTGGACTTGCCGGATCCCGAGGGACCGATGACCGCGATCAGCGACTTCTCGGGGACGCCGAAGGAGACGTCCTTGAGGATCTGCTTGCCGCCGTCGACGGTCACCGTGAGGTGGCGGGCCGAGAAGGAGACCTCACCGGTGTCGACGAACTCCTCCAGCCGGTCGCCGACCAGCCGGAAGGTGGAGTGACCGACACCGACGATGTCGTTGGGGCCGAGGAGCACGGTGCCGGACTTGGCGATCGGCTGACCGTTGACGTACGTGCCGTTGTGGGATCCGAGGTCGTGGATCTCGAAGCGGCCGTCGGGGGTCGCCGTGAACTCGGCGTGGTGACGCGAGACCTGGAGGTCGGAGACGACCAGTTCGTTCTCCAGCGCACGGCCGATGCGCATCACCCGGCCGAGGGAGAACTGGTGGAAGGTGGTCGGGCTGCGGTCCCCGTACGCGGACGGGGCCCCCGCCGCGCCGCCCGCGCCACCGCCCTGTGGCTCCTGTGACTGCTGTGGCCTCGGTGACTGCGGCGCCTGCTGCGCGTAGTGCGGCGCGGGGGCCTGGCCCTGCTGGGGTACGGCCGCCTGGGCCTGGGCCGGTGCCTGCTGCTGCCAGCCCTGCTGCTGGGGCTGCTGCCAGCCCTGCTGGGCCGGTGCCTGGTGCGCCGCCGCCTGCTGGGCCTGGGCCTGGTGGGCCTGGGCCTGCTGGGCCGGTGGCTGCTGGGCGCCCGCGCCCGCTCCGGTGAGCGTCACCCGGGGGCCGTCGGTGGCGTTGCCGAGATGGATCGCGGAGCCGACGGCTATCTCCAGCTCCTGAATGCGCCGGCCCTGCACATAGGTGCCGTTGGTGCTGCCGTGGTCCTCGATGACCCAGCCACGGCCTCCCCACTTCACGGTGGCGTGGCGCCACGAGACCCGGGCGTCGTCGATCACGAGGTCGCCCTGTGGATCGCGGCCGAGCGTGTACGACCTGGACGGATCGAGCGTCCAGGTTCTTCCGTTCAATTCCAGTACGAGTTCCGGCACTCCACGCCCCACTTGTTGTCCCCCGAGTTTCCCCCATCGCGGGGAGTCCAGGGATGGCGAACATCGTGAGGAACTATTTCAGGCTCACTCCCGTCTGTGAAAGTCAGGCTGTGTGCCATAGCGGCACAAGCATGTAACAGCCCCCTACGGAGGGGCTGTCGGCGGGGAACAAAGGGCCACGGAGAACAACAACACCGACAAAACAGAGTGATGGTCCGGGCGTCCGGCGCCGTGCGCACCACCCGGCGCCCGACGCATTGGGCGTCCACGGCAGTGCCGTAGAGCGAGAAGGCGGGATTCAATCGTCGATTTCTCGCCATTCGACGCCCCGGCGATACGGCAGTAGCGGAGCCATGGAATCCGGTACGTCGCTTACCTCCGGTGCGCCGACGCGTCCGTACGGCGCTGCGGATGGCGATCCCGACGTCGGCGCCACACCGTATACGCAGGCCATTCCCGCCATCACCACATGTTCACCGTCCGGTACGCGGGACGGCTGGCCGGTTTCCACGCCCCGCCCGATACGGTGGAACCACCATGAGCGCATCTCAGCCCCGTCTGAACTCCGACGTCCCGACCCTCCTCGTCAAGATCTTCGGGAAAGACCGCCCGGGGATCACCGCCGGGCTCTTCGACACCCTCGCGGCCTTCTCCGTCGACGTGATCGACATCGAGCAGGTCGTCACCCGTGGCCGTATCGTCCTGTGCGCGCTCGTCACCGCTCCGGCCGCGGACGGTGCCGGCGAGGGCGAGCTGCGGGCCACCGTGCACAGTTGGACCGATTCCCTCAAACTCCAGGCCGAGATCATCTCCGGCACGGGCGACAACCGCCCGCGTGGCAGCGGCCGTTCGCATGTCACCGTCCTCGGAAACCCCCTGACCGCCGAGTCGACGGCGGCCATAGCCGCCAGCATCACCGGGACCGGCGGCAACATCGACCGGATCTTCCGGCTCGCGAAGTACCCGGTCACGGCGGTCGAGTTCGCCGTGTCCGGCGTGGAGACCGAACCGCTGCGCACCGCCCTCGCCACCGAGGCGGCCGAGATCGGGGTGGATGTCGCCGTCATCTCGTCCGGACTGCACCGCCGGGCCCAGCGGCTGGTGGTCATGGACGTGGACTCGACCCTGATCCAGGACGAGGTCATCGAGCTGTTCGCGGCGCACGCCGGCTGCGAGGACGAGGTCGCCGAGGTGACCGCCCGGGCCATGCTCGGCGAACTGGACTTCGAGCAGTCCCTGCACGCCAGGGTCGCGCTCCTCGCCGGGCTCGACGCGTCGGTGGTGGAGAAGGTGCGGGCCGAGGTACGGCTCACCCCCGGCGCCCGCACCCTGGTCCGTACGCTCAAGCGGCTCGGCTACCAGGTGGGGGTGGTCTCCGGCGGATTCACGCAGGTCACCGACGCGCTCCAGGTTCAGCTCGGGCTGGACTTCGCCGCCGCCAACACCCTGGAGATCGTGGACGGCAAGCTCACGGGGCGGGTCGTGGGCGAGATCGTCGACCGGGCGGGCAAGGCCCGGTTGCTGCGCCGGTTCGCGGCCGAGGCCGGGGTGCCGCTGGCACAGACGGTCGCCATCGGTGACGGCGCGAACGATCTCGACATGCTGAACGCGGCCGGGCTCGGCGTGGCCTTCAACGCCAAGCCGGTGGTCCGCAAGGCCGCCCACACGGCGGTGAACGTGCCGTTCCTGGACACCGTGCTCTATCTGCTGGGCATCACCCGGGAAGAGGTCGAGACAGCGGACGGTGAGGACGGCCTGGAAGAGCCGTCCGCACCGGCCGCACCGGTCTCAGGGGCCTCAGGGGCCTCACCGGCCGGACCGGACCCGCGGGACGGCCGCGCGGGCTGAGCCGCGACGGGGGAAGGCCCCGGCGGGGGATCCGGGGGGACCACCCCCCCCCCCCCCGGGGGCGGGCCCGGCCGGCGGGGCG
>NZ_JBHZDA010000142.1:0-10721 GCF_042755665.1 Streptomyces sp. NPDC059142 | reverse complement strand
GCCGTCGTCCGGGCCCGGGAGATTCAGCTCATCCCGCCCCATCCCCATGTTCTGGCAGCGCTACGCGTGTTGACGGCCCTCCGGCGCGAAGCTTCACCCCCGCCCTGCCCCCGCAGCCTCACCCCCCGCTCCTTCCCCGCCGAGGAGAGTGCGTCATCAACGCGTCCAGCAGTCCGCCCAGCAGCCCCCCGAGCCCGCCCGCGACCCCGGAGACCGCCGAGCGCCCCGCGCCCGCCGCGCCGCCCGCCGTGCGGCTCCAGGGGATCACCAAGCGCTTCCCCGGTGTCGTCGCCAACCACGACATCGACATCACCATCCGCAAGGGCACCGTCCACGCCCTCGTCGGTGAGAACGGGGCCGGCAAGTCGACCCTGATGAAGATCCTCTACGGCATGCAGAAGCCGGACGAGGGCACCATCACCGTCGACGGCGAACAGGCCGTCTTCGGCAGCCCCGCCGACGCCATCGCGCGCGGCATCGGCATGGTCCACCAGCACTTCATGCTCGCCGACAACCTCACCGTCCTGGAGAACGTCGTCCTCGGCGGCGAGAAGCTCCACGGCATCGGCACCAAGGCGCGCCGGAAGATCAAGGAGATCTCCGAGGCGTACGGACTCGGCGTGCGCCCCGACGCGCTCGTCGAGGACCTCGGCGTCGCCGACCGCCAGCGCGTGGAGATCCTCAAGGTCCTCTACCGCGGCGCCCGCATCCTGATCCTCGACGAGCCCACCGCCGTCCTCGTACCGCAGGAGGTCGACGCGCTCTTCGACAACCTGCGGGAGCTGAAGGCCGAGGGCCTCACCGTCATCTTCATCTCGCACAAGCTGGGCGAGGTGCTGTCCGTCGCCGACGACATCACCGTCATACGCCGCGGCACGACGGTCGGCACCGCAGACCCGGCGCGCACCACCACCAAGCAGCTCGCCGAGCTGATGGTCGGCAGCGAGCTGCCCTCGCCGGAGACCCGGGAGTCCACCGTCACGGACGTTCCCGTGCTCACCGTCGACGGACTGCGGCTCACCGCCACCGACCCCGACGGCGTGGTCCGCGAGGTCCTGGACGGGATCGGCCTCACCATCCACCGCGGCGAGGTCCTGGGCATCGCCGGCGTCGAGGGCAACGGCCAGACCGAGCTGATCGAGGCGCTGATGGGGATGCGCGACCCCGACGGCGGCACGATCACCCTCTCCACCGAGGACATCTCCCACGCGCCCACCCGCAAGCGGCGCGAGGACGGGATCGGCTACATCCCCGAGGACCGGCACCGCCACGGCCTGCTGCTGGAGTCCCCGCTCTGGGAGAACCGCATCCTCGGCCACGTCACCGAGCGGCCCAACAGCCGCCGCGGCCTCCTCGACCTCAAGGCCGCCCGCGCCGACACCGAGCGGATCGTGCGCGAGTACGACGTCCGCACCCCCGGCATCGAGGTCACCGCGGCCTCCCTGTCCGGCGGCAACCAGCAGAAGCTGATCGTCGGCCGCGAGATGAGCCACCACCCCAAGCTGCTGATCGCCGCGCACCCCACCCGCGGGGTGGACGTCGGCGCGCAGGCGCAGATCTGGGACCAGATCCGCGAGGCGCGCCGCGAGGGCCTGGCCGTGCTCCTGGTCTCCGCCGACCTCGACGAGCTGATCGGGCTCTCCGACACGCTGCGGGTGATGTACCGCGGCCGGCTCGTCGCCGACGCGGACCCCGCCACCATCACCCCGGAGGAGCTGGGCTCGGCCATGACGGGCGCCGCCACCGGTCATCTGGAAGCGGCGGACGCCCCGGAGGCCCCCGAGGCGCCGGGGACGGCAGAGGCAGCAGCGCAGAGCACGGTCCCGGAGGACGACGCCCGATGAAGAAATTCGACAAGGACCGGCTGATCCTGGGCTTCGCGGGACCGGTGCTCGCACTCGTCGTCGCCGTCGCCCTGACCACGATGGTGCTGCTCGTCTCGGGCACCAACCCGTGGGAGCCGTACCGCATCATGTTCGAGTCGGCCTCGTACGTCGACGTCCAGGTGCTGATCGTCAACCAGGCCGGAACGTACTACCTGGCCGCCCTCGCCGTGGCCATCGGCTTCCGGATGAACCTGTTCAACATCGGGGTCGACGGCCAGTACCGGCTCGCCGCGATGGTGGCCGCGCTCGTCGGCGCCAGCGTCGACCTGCCGGGGCCGCTCCAGATCGCCCTGATCGTGATCGTCGCGATGCTCGTCGGCGCCCTCTGGTCCGGGATCGCGGGCATCCTCAAGACGACCCGCGGGGTGAGCGAGGTCGTCTCCACGATCATGCTCAACTCGATCGCCACCAGCCTGGTCGCCTGGCTGATCCTGCCGAAGAACTTCGGCGTCCAGCCCGCCGGCTCCAACAACCTCACCACCGGCGACATCCCGGAGGCCGGCTGGTTCCCCGGCCTGGACATGGGCATCGAGGCCGGTGAGATCTACGGCTTCACCTTCGTCGCCGCGGCCTGCGGCATCGTCTACTGGTTCGTCCTCGGCCGGACCCGCTTCGGCTTCGACCTGCGCGCCACCGGCGCCAGCGAGAGCGCCGCCCAGGCGTCCGGCGTCGACGCCAAGAAGATGATCCTCACCGCGATGCTGGTCTCCGGTGGTATCGCCGGACTCGCCGGGATGCCGACCCTGCTGGGCGACACCCACACGTACAGTCTCGACTTCCCCACCGGCGTCGGCTTCACCGGCATCACCATCGCGCTGCTGGGCCGCAACAACCCGCTGGGCATCGCGTTCAGCGCGCTGCTGATCGCCTTCCTCGACAAGTCGTCGGCCTCCCTCGACCAGTACGGGTACGAGAAGGAGATCGCGACGATCATGCAGGGCCTGATCGTGATCTCGGTCGTGGTCAGCTACGAACTCGTCCGCCGCTACGGACTCCGCCGCCAGCAGCAGAAGGTCGGCGAGGAACTCGCCGCGGGCGGCGCCCTCGCCACCACCGGGCCCCCGGCGGGCCACGGCCCGTCCGACAGCGACACCCAGGTCCCCGGACCGTCGGGCAACGACAAGACCGAGAAGGAGGGGTCCGCGCTGTGACCACGACCACGAGCACCGTCTCCGCCACGAGCGCCGCCCCCAGGAAGGGCGGCGGCCGGCCCACCCTCTCCCTGCCCGTCATCCTGCTGATCGTCGCCGGCGCGCTCGCCCTGGTCTCGCTCGTACGGCTGATCAGCGGCGCCGAGGACATCACCTCCGTCGGCCAGGTGGCCGGCGCGCTCGAACTCGCCATCCCCATCGGCCTCGCCGGACTCGGCGGCCTGTGGGCCGAGCGCGCGGGCGTCGTCAACATCGGCCTCGAAGGGATGATGGTCCTCGGCACCTGGTTCGGCGCCTGGGCCGGCTACCAGTGGGGCCCCTGGACCGGTGTCCTCTTCGGCATCATCGGCGGCGCCCTCGGCGGACTGCTGCACGCCGTCGTCACCGTCTCCTTCGGCGTGAACCACATCGTCTCCGGCGTGGCCATCAACATCCTCGCCGTCGGCGCCACCCGCTACCTCTCCAAGTTCACCTTCGACGCGGCCGAGGGCGGCTCCTCCAAGCAGTCCCCCCGCGTCGACTCGATCACCGAGATCACCGTCCCCGGGCTCTCCGACTGGATGCAGGACCTCCAGGCCAGACACTGGTTCCTCGTCTCCGACCTCGCGGGCCTGGTCGGCGGCCTGGTCACCGGCCTCTCGCTGCTCACCGTCGTCGCCCTGCTGCTGATCCCGGGCACCTGGTGGCTGCTGTGGCGCACCGCGTTCGGCCTGCGGCTGCGCTCCTGCGGCGAGAACCCCGTCGCCGCCGAATCCCTCGGCGTCAACGTCTACAAGTACAAGTACATCGCCGTGGTCGTCTCCGGCGGCCTCGCCGGACTCGGCGGCGCCTTCCTCGCCATCGTCTCCACCGGCATCTACCAGGAGGGCCAGACCGGCGGGCGCGGCTACATCGGCCTCGCCGCGATGATCTTCGGCAACTGGATGCCGGGCGGCATGGCCCTGGGCGCCGGGCTCTTCGGCTTCACCGACAGCCTCAAGCTGCGCGGCGGCGCCGAGAACGTCCACGCGATGCTGCTGCTCCTCGCGATCCTGCTGGTGCTGGTCGTCTGCTGGCAGCTCTACAAGAAGAAGTACGTGCCCGCGGTGATCTCCGCGGCCGTCTCCGCGCTCCTCTTCGTCTGGTACGGGCTCACCGACCAGGTGCCCAGCCAGTTCGTGGACGCCGCGCCGTACGTCACCACGCTGCTGGTCCTCGCGCTCTCCGCGCAACGGCTCAGGATGCCCAAGGCGGACGGACTCCCGTACCGGAAGGGCCAGGGCAAATGACGGCGCCGGACGCGACGGCCGAGGTGGACTGGGCAGCGCTGCGGTCGGCCGCGCGGGACGCGATGTCCCGCGCGTACGCCCCGTACTCCGGCTACCCGGTCGGCGTCGCGGCGCTCGCGGTGACCGACGACGGCGGCAGCGCCCGCACGCTCACCGGCTGCAACGTCGAGAACGCCTCGTACGGCCTCGGGCTCTGCGCCGAGTGCGGGCTGATCTCCGCGCTCCAGCTCAGCGGCGGCGGCCGGCTCACCCACTTCACCTGCGTCGACGGCGCGGGCGAGGTGCTGGTGCCGTGCGGGCGCTGCCGCCAGCTCCTGTACGAGTTCGGCGGCCCCGAACTCGTGATGGAGACCCCGGACGGGATCCGTACGCTCGCCGACATGCTCCCGCAGGCCTTCGGACCCGGCCATCTCGGGAACGGCCCCCGCCACGACGGCCCGCCCGGCCGCTCCCACTGAACCCGGCCCCGGCCCCGCCGCGATCCGGCGGCGCCGGGGCCGTCGTACGTACGTAGTCGAACGCAAGGATTAGGACCGCCATGGACGTCATCTCCGTCATCCGCACCAAGCGCGACCGGGGCGAACTGAGCCCGGAGCAGATCGACTGGGTGATCGACGCCTACACGCGTGGCGAGGTCGCCGACGAGCAGATGTCGGCGCTGGCGATGGCCATCCTGCTCAACGGCATGAACCGTACGGAGATCGCCCGCTGGACCGCCGCCATGATCGCCTCCGGCGAGCGCATGGACTTCTCCGCGCTGTCGCGCCCCACGGCCGACAAGCACTCCACGGGCGGCGTCGGCGACAAGATCACGCTCCCGCTGGCCCCGCTGGTCGCCGCGTGCGGCGCCGCCGTACCGCAGCTCAGCGGACGCGGCCTCGGCCACACCGGCGGCACCCTCGACAAGCTGGAGTCCATCCCCGGCTGGCGGGCGCTGCTCTCCAACGCCGAGATGCTGGACGTCCTCGGCACCACCGGCGCGGTCATCTGCGCGGCGGGCGACGGACTGGCCCCCGCCGACAAGAAGCTGTACGCGCTCCGGGACGTCACCGGCACCGTCGAGGCGATCCCGCTGATCGCCTCCTCGATCATGTCGAAGAAGATCGCCGAGGGCACCGGTTCGCTGGTCCTGGACGTGAAGGTCGGCTCCGGCGCCTTCATGAAGACCATCGAGGACGCCCGCGAACTCGCCTCCACCATGGTCGGCCTGGGCACCGACCACGGGGTACGCACGGTCGCGCTCCTCACCGACATGGCCACCCCGCTCGGCCTCACCGCGGGCAACGCCCTGGAGGTCCGCGAGTCCGTCGAGGTCCTGGCGGGCGGCGGCCCGGCCGACGTGGTGGAGCTGACGCTCGCCCTGGCCCGCGAGATGCTGGACGCGGCCGGGCTGACCGACGCCGACCCGGCGAAGGCCCTCGCCGACGGCTCCGCGATGGACGTCTGGCGGCGCATGATCGCGGCCCAGGGCGGCGACCCGGACGCGGCCCTCCCGGTCGCCCGCGAACAGCAGATCGTCACGGCCCCGGCCACGGGCGTCCTGACCCGCCTGGACGCGTACGGCGTCGGCGTCGCCGCCTGGCGCCTCGGCGCGGGCCGCGCCCGCAAGGAGGACCCGGTCCAGGCCGGCGCGGGCATCGAGCTCCACGCGAAGCCGGGCGACCTGGTCACGGCGGGCCAGCCCCTGCTGACCCTGCACACGGACACCCCGGAGAAGTTCGGCTACGCGACCGAGGCCCTGGCGGGCACGTACGACATCAGCCCGGCGGGCACGGCGTACGAGACCACGCCGGTGGTGCGGGAACGTATCGCCTGACCTGCGGTTTCCTCATTCGGGTGAACGGGATCGGTGGACGGCCACCGGTCCCGTTCGGCATGCTGGAATCGGTGACACAACGAAGGAGACCGCCATGAGCGCACTCACCGTCGACCACGAGCCCGAGCCGGGCTGGGACGACCTCGTCCGTCTCTGGAGGGAGAAGGACGCACCCGAGGGCTGCAAGGTGGAGATCATTGAGGGGATCATCACCGTGTCACCGACGCCGTCCTGGGACCACAACTCGACTGCTGACAGTGTGCAGCGGCTTCTGTACGCGGTGATCCCGAGCGACTGGAGAATCTTCCAGACACAGGAAGCGGCGGTACCGGGTCGCAAGGGCCTCTATATCCCGGACCTGATGGTGGCGGCGGAGGAGGACCGGCCCGTGCCCGGGGACCTGTTCCCTGTGAGCCGGGCGAAGCTCGTCGTGGAGATCACCTCACGCGGCAACGCCAACCACGATCGCATCGCCAAGGCGCACGGCTACGCCCAGGCCGGCGTTCCGCTCTACCTGCTCCTCGATCCCTGGGTGTCGGACAGCCCGACCGCCACGCTCTACGGCGAGCCCGAGGGCGGCACGTACCGCACGCTCCAGGCGGTTGAGTACGGCGGCAAGCTCACCCTCCCCGCCCCCTTCGACCTGGTCGTCGACACCTCCGAGCTGCCTGTCAGCTGACCGGCCGGCCCGCCAGCAGCCCCGGCAGCTCCCGCATGTCCTCGAAGACGACCGTCCCCGGTCCCGCCAGCTTGTGCGGGGCCGTCAGGCCGCCCGCGTAGCCGAACGCGCGCATGCCCGCCGCGCGGGCCGCCGTCACGCCGTACGGGCTGTCCTCCACGACCGCGCAGCGCTCCGGGGCCACGCCCATCGTGCGGGCCGCGTGGAGGAAGAGGTCCGGGGCGGGCTTGCCCCGGGCGACGTCGGCGGCGCTGAAGACACGGCCTTCGAAGTGCTGGTAGAGGCCCGTGGTCGTCAGGTTGCGGCGGATGGTGGCGTGGCCGCCGTTCGAGGCGAGGCAGAAGGGGAGACCGAGGGTTTCCAGCGTCTCGGCGACGCCGTCGATCGCGGTCAGTTCGGCGTCGAACGCCTCCTGGTAGAGGTGTTCGTACGCGCGGTGCCAGCCCGGCTCCAGCGGACGGCCGAGGCGCTGTTCGACGGCCGCGTCGTAGATCTCCCCCGAGGAGCCGACGAATGTCTCGATGATCTCCTCCTCGGTGAAGTGGCAGCCCAGCGCGGCGAAGACCTGCGCGTCCACGCGGACGCATATCCGCTCGCTGTCCACCAGGACACCGTCGCAGTCGAAGATCACCAGGTCGACGGGGGTGTGTTCGGCGGGGTCATGGGTCATGACCGGCAGCGTACGGGCTGTGTGCGGGGCGTCGCGATGAGTTCCGGGCGTGGGATCGGTCTCCTTGGTGTGGATGCCAGTGATCCGATCGTTCTCGTCGTCGCGGGGCACGTCACCCCGGGGGGCGGGGCCCCCCCCCGGGGGCTCCAGGGGGCGGGGGGGGCGGGGGGGCTGGGGGCGGGGGGGGCGGGGGCGGGCGGGGGGGGGGGGGGGGTGTCCGCCGAGCCCCCCGCCGACGCCGCGGGGGGCGCCGCCCCCCCCGCGCCCCCCCCCCCCGGCTCCGTGCCGAGCTGGGCGCGCGGCTGCGCGGTTCCGAGGGGGCCGGGGGCGTCGTCTGTGATGTCGGCGGGCTCCGGCGGCCGAATCTGGCCGCCGTTCATGTGCTGGTCGCGCTCCAGCTCGACGCCCGCAGACGGGGCCGGCCGCTGCGGCTGCGTGGGGTGGGGAGCGAACTGCGGCTGCTGCTGGACCTGGTGGGGCTGGCCGGGCGGGACGGCGAGCCGCTCGTGCTCGGGGACGCCGGGGACGCCGGGGACATCGGCGGCATCGGCGGGAAGCCGGACGAACGGGGGCGGGAGGCGCGGGAGTAGGGTGCGCGCCATGGCCGAGCCGACCTTTCTGCGCGAGACGCGGACCTCGTACGACACCGTCGCCGTGGACTACGCGGCGCTGGTGGGCCCCGCGTTCGAGAGGGATGTGCTGGGGCGCGAGATGCTCGGCGCGTTCGCGGAGCGTGTACGGGCCGACGGTGGACGCCCGGTCGCCGATGTGGGGTGCGGTCCCGGGCATGTGACGGCGTATCTGCACGGGCTCGGGCTGGCGGCGTTCGGCGTGGAGCTGTCGCCCCGTATGGTCGACGTGGCCCGGCGGTCCCACCCGGGGCTGCGGTTCGGCCTCGGCACCATGACCGCCCTGGAGCAGGCGGACGGTACGCTCGGCGGCGTCGTCGCCTGGTACTCGGTGATCCACATCCCGAGGGATGTCCTGCCCACGGTGTTCGGCGAGTTCAGCCGGGTCCTGGCGCCCGGCGGACTGCTGCTGCTCGGGTTCCACGTGGGGGACGAGGTGCGGCGCAAGGAGCGCGGGTACGGCGGCCACCCGATGTCCCTCGACGTCCATCTGCTGCCGGTGGAGAGGGTCGCCGCACTGGCGGAGGGCGCCGGGCTCGTCGTGGACGCCACGCTGGTGAGGGATCTGGACGGCGCGGGGGTACCGCAGGGGTGCCTGCTGGTCCGTAAGCCGGTTCCGGCTGTGTGACGGTTCCGGCCATGTGACCGGTACACATCGGTGGGGCGACTGGGGCGACTGGGGCGACTGAGGCGGCCGGGGCGCGTGGGGCGGGCGGAACCCGGCCGCGCCGCCCGGACGTTGTCAGGGTGCGCCGTGTACGGCGTACCCCGCCGGCCGGTGCGGCCGGCCCGGCCGAGAGGACCCCCGATGACCGCTGCCGAGCCCGCCCCCGACATCGCCTCCGCGTCCACGGCGGCCGGGGCCGATCCCGGCACGGAGCTGAGCATCGCGGCCGGAAGACTGCGGGGCCGCCGGGAGGGCGGCGTCGCCGTCTTCCGCGGCATCCCCTACGCCGAGCCGCCGGTGGGCGCCCTGCGGTTCGCCGCGCCGAGCCCTGCCGCCGGCTGGGCGGGGGTACGGGACGCGGGGGCGTACGGGCCGGCGTGCCCGCAGGCGGAGTCGGCGACCCGGCTCACGCGGCCGAGCGGTGACGCGGACGGCGGGGCCCGCGGGTCCGTGGCACCGGACGAGTGGCTGACGGTCAACGTCTGGTCGCCCGCACTGCCCGGCACGGTCACGGACCCCGATGTCCGGCTGCCGGTCATGGTGTGGATCCACGGCGGCGCGTACATGTCGGGGACCGCGGGCGACCCCGGCTACGACGGCGGGCGGCTCGCGCGCGAGGGCGGCGTCGTCGTGGTCACCCTCAACTACCGCATCGGGGTGGAGGGTTTCGCCTGGATCGAGGGGGCGCCCGCCAATCGGGGCCTGCTCGACCAGGTCGCCGCCCTGGAGTGGGTACGGGACAACATCGCCGCGTTCGGCGGCGACCCGGGCCGTGTCACCGTCTTCGGCGAGTCGGCGGGCGCGGGGTCGGTCGCCGCGCTGCTGGTCATGGAGCGGGCCGCCGGGCTCTTCACCCGGGCCATCGCCCAGAGCGTGCCCGGACCGTACTTCTCGGCGGAGCTGGCCGCGGACATCTCCACGGAGATCGCCGCCGAACTCGGCCCGGACATCCGGCCGACGGCCGCGGAGCTGGCGCAGTTCCCGCCGGACCGGCTGGTCGCCGCGGGCGTCGCCATGGCCGGGAAGATGTCCGGGTGGGAGGAGCGCTGGGGCGGCGTCGCCCGTACGGGAGCGCCGTACTCACCGGTCGTCGACGGGGACGTACTGCCCCGCGCGCCCTGGGAGGCCCTGGCGGACGGGGCCGCCCGGGACGTCGAGCTGATCGTCGGGCACAACCAGGACGAGTTCCGGCTGTTCGCCGCCCTGAGCGGGCAACTCGGCCGGATCACCGAGGAGCAGGCGCGCGCCGCGTTCAGCGCCTTCGGCCCGGTGGCCGACAGCGCGGCGGCCTACCGCGCCGCCCACCCGGACGCCGACGCCGAGCGGCTGCACGAACTCGTCTTCTCCGACTGGCTGTTCCGGATGCCCAGCCTGCGTCTCGCCGAGGCGCAGATCGCCGGCGGCGGCACCGCCCGCGTCTACGAACTGACCTGGCAGTCGCCCGGGATGGGCGGCGCCCTCGGGGCCTGCCACGCCCTCGACGTACCGCTGACCTTCGGCAATCTCACGAGCGGGCTCGCGCCGATGCTGATCGGGCCGGAGCCGTCGGCCGAGGCGGAGACCCTGTCGGCCCGGCTGCGCGCCGCGTGGACGGCCTTCGCCTCCTCCCGGCTCACCGACGAGGACTGGCCCCCGTACGACGCGCACAAGCGCCGGGCCCTCGTCCTCGACGGCGGGGCGAACGCGATCGCCGCCTACCCCGAGGAGGACTCCCGGCTGCTCTGGGAGTCCCACCGGTTCGCGGCCCTGCCCCTGCCGGACGGGAAAGGGTGAACCGAGAGGGGCACCGAGAGGGGAGCTGAGAGGGGAACCGAGAGGTGAACCCGCGTGCGGGGGTAGCCCGGTGGGGGGCGCACCCGGCCGGGGGGCCCCGGGGCGGGGGGCCCCCCGGCGGCGGGGGCCCCCCCCCCCCCCCCCGCCGGGGGGGGGGGGCGCGCGCGCGCGCGGCGCCCCGG
>NZ_JBHZDA010000141.1:0-11334 GCF_042755665.1 Streptomyces sp. NPDC059142 | reverse complement strand
GGGCGGAGCCCGCCCGGCCGGAGGCCGCCGTGTCCGACCCGGCGCCGGCCGGGGCCGGGCCGGCGGCGCCGGAGCCCGAGGCGGAGCCGACGCCGGTCGCGGCACTGGCTCCGGACCCCGACCCGGAGCCGGACCCGACTCCGGATCCGGTGGCCGGGGCGGCGGACGCGGCAGACGGGGACGGGGGAGACGGCGGAGACGGCGGGGACAGGGGCGACGCCGGGGACGAGCGCCGGTTCACCGTGCGGCTCGCCAACTTCGAGGGCCCCTTCGATCTGCTGCTCCAGCTCATCTCGAAGCACCGGATGGATGTGACCGAGGTCGCGCTCTCCCAGGTCACCGACGAGTTCATGGCGCATCTGCGGGCCATGGGACCCGAGGGCGACCTCGACCAGACCACCGAGTTCCTGGTGGTCGCCGCGACCCTGCTCGATCTGAAGGCCGCCCGGCTGCTGCCCGCCGCCGAGATCGAGGACGAGGCGGACCTCGCGCTCCTCGAAGCCCGCGACCTGCTCTTCGCCCGGCTGCTCCAGTACCGCGCGTACAAGAGGATCGCGGAGATCTTCGGCGGGCGCCTGGAGAGCGAGGCCCTGCGCCATCCCCGTACCGTCGGACTGGAACCGCACCACGCCGAACTGCTGCCCGAGGTGGTCATCGGCGTCGGGGCCGAGGGGTTCGCCCGGCTCGCCGTGAAGGCGATGCAGCCCAGGCCCAGGCCGCAGGTGTACGTGGAACACATCCACGCGCCGCTGGTCTCCGTACGGGAACAGGCCGGGATCGTCGTCGCCCTGCTGCGCGAGCGGGGCGGGATGAGCTTCCAGGAGCTGGCCGGGGACGCCGATGCCACCCTCACGGTCGTGGCGCGCTTCCTGGCCCTGCTGGAGCTGTACCGGGAGCGGGCCGTCTCCCTGGACCAGGACGAGGCGCTGGGGCCGCTCATGGTTCGCTGGACGGGCGGGGACGGCGGTACGGAGCCCGTGGTGACGGACGAGTTCGACCGGCCGCCCGGCGACGGCGCGGGAGCCGCCGGCGGGGGAGACGAGAGCGAGGAGACGGTGTGAGCGAGCGGCAGCCGGGGACCACGGTCCGGGACCTGGACGTGGACCTCAAGCCCGCCCTGGAGGCGGTCCTCATGGTCGTCGACGAACCCGCGACCGAGGACCATCTCGCCAAGGTCCTCGACCGGCCCCGGGGCGCCGTCGCGGACGCGCTGCGCGAGCTGGCCGACGAGTACACCGTGCAGGGCCGCGGCTTCGAGCTGCGGCTGGTCGCCGGCGGCTGGCGCTTCTCCACCCGGCCCGAGTACGCCGAGGCCGTCGAGCGCTTCGTGCTCGACGGCCAGCACGCCCGGCTGACGCAGGCCGCGCTGGAGACGCTGGCGGTCGTCGCGTACCGCCAGCCGGTGAGCCGTTCCCGGGTCTCCGCCGTACGGGGAGTGAACTGTGACGGCGTCATGCGCACCCTCCTCCAGCGCGGGCTGGTGGAGGAGGCGGGCGCGGAACCCGAAACAGGTGCGATCCTGTACAGGACGACGAACTACTTTTTGGAGCGGATGGGCCTGCGCGGCCTGGACGAGCTACCGGAACTCGCGCCCTTCCTCCCCGAGGCGGACGCGATCGAGGCCGAGAGCCAGGAAGGCGTCCCGTCGTTCGATCCGGACGCGCCTGACGCCCCGGAAACCCACGCAGACGACAAGACGGACTTTTGATGCGAAGCAACGGCAGGAACAGCGGCGGCTCCAACCGGAACGGCGGAGGCGGGAGCGGCGGTCGCCGGGACGACCGGGAGCGCCGGGACGACCGGGGTGCCGACGGGCGGGACGACCAGCCGAAGCGGCCGTCCCGCCCGCGTCCCGAGGAGCGCCGTTACGACGTCGGCCGCTCGGGTCCCAGCGGCGGTTCCGGCGCGTCCGGCGCCCCGGGCGGCGCCCGCCGTTCCGGCGGTCCGGGCGGCTCGGGCGACGGGCCGCGTCAGGGCGGCGGCGCCCGTGGCGCGGCGGCCAGGGGCGGCGCCAAGGGCGGTCCCAAGCCCGCGCAGGGCGGCGCGCGCGGCGGCAAGGGCGGCCCCCGGCGCGGCGCTCCGTCCCGTCCCCGCGAGCTGGACGCCAAGATCGAGCAGCGCAACCGTGACCGGTACGCGGGCAAGCCCTCCATCACCACGCCCAGGACCAACCCGGGCGCCGAGCAGGAGGGCGAGCGGCTCCAGAAGGTCCTCGCCCGCGCGGGCATGGGCTCGCGCCGCGCCTGCGAGGAGCTGATCGAGCAGGCACGCGTCGAGGTCAACGGCGAGATCGTGCTCGAACAGGGCATGCGCGTCGACCCGG
This sequence comes from Streptomyces sp. NPDC059142, assembly GCF_042755665.1. NCBI lineage: Bacteria > Bacillati > Actinomycetota > Actinomycetes > Kitasatosporales > Streptomycetaceae > Streptomyces > Streptomyces sp. NPDC059142. The sequence continues at coordinate 9,011 of NZ_JBHZDA010000141.1, read as the reverse complement.
AGCACGACGAGATCAAGGTCGACGGGCTGACCGTCGCCACCCAGTCGCACCTCTTCTTCGCGCTGAACAAGCCGGCCGGTGTCGTCTCCACCATGGGCGACCCCGACGGGCGGCAGAACCTCGGCGACTACGTCACCAACCGCGAGACCCGGCTCTTCCACGTCGGCCGGCTCGACACGGAGACCGAGGGCATCATCCTGCTCACCAACCACGGCGAGCTGGCCCACCGGCTGACGCACCCCAAGTACGGCGTCAAGAAGATCTACCTCGCCGCGATCCAGGGCCCGCTCCCGCGCGACCTGGGCAAGCGGCTCAAGGACGGCATCCAGCTGGAGGACGGCTACGCCAAGGCCGACCACTTCCGGGTCGTCGAGAACACCGGCAAGAACTACCTGGTCGAGGTCACCCTCCACGAGGGCCGCAAGCACATCGTCCGCCGGATGCTCGCCGAGGCCGGATTCCCGGTCGACCGCCTCGTCCGTACGTCCTTCGGACCGATCCCGCTGGGCGACCAGAAGTCCGGCTGGCTGCGCCGCCTCACCAACACCGAGGTCGGCATGCTGATGAAGGAAGTCGGCCTCTGAGCGACCCCGAGAGGTGAACGCCCCTGTGACCACCGGTGCCTCCGGCGCCGGTGGTACGGAAGGGAAGCCCCCGGGCCCCCCCCCCCCCGGGGGGGGAGGTGTGGGGGGGGAGCCCCCCCCAGCCGCGCGCTCCCCCCCGCAGCGCCGCGCGGCGCCCGCGTGGGCGGGTGCGGGCCGCCCACGCCCCCCCCCCCCCCGCCCCCCCGCTTCTCTCTTGTCGCGGCGGCCCGTCCCGCTTTATAGTCAACATGACCATTAAGGAGGCGGGCGTGAGTCCAGTGCTGCCCCCCACCGGTGACCGCCGGCGGACCTGGTCCCACGGGGGTGGACCGGGTCCGCGGGTCCGGCGGGGGCCACGATGAGCCCGCCCGAGCGGCACGCCGCCACGGCGGAGGCCCTGCCCCCGTACGACGCCCCGCCGTACGACCCGTCCGCCTTCGAGCCCTTCGCGGTCACGGTCGACCTCGCCGTCTTCACCGTCCGCGACAGCCGGCTGCACGTCCTGCTCGTCGAGCGCGGCGAGGCCCCCTACCGGGGCGACTGGGCGCTGCCCGGCGGCTTCGTCCTGCCGAAGGAGTCCGCCGGGCAGGCCGCCCGCCGCGAACTCGCCGAGGAGACGGGCCTGTCGGAGGAGACCGCGGGCGCGCTCCACCTCGAACAGCTCCGCACCTACAGCGCCCCGGACCGCGACCCCCGGATGCGGGTCGTCTCCGTCGCGTACGCCGCGCTCGTGCCGGACCTGCCCGAGCCGCGCGGCGGCGGGGACGCCGCCCGCGCCCGGTGGACCGAGTTCAAGGACCGAGGGTCCCTCGCCTTCGACCACGACGACATCCTCGCCGACGCCTACGACCGGGTCGGCGCCAAGCTCGAATACACCTGTCTCGCCACGGCCTTCTGCCCGCCCGAGTTCACCCTGGGCGAGCTGCGGCAGGTCTACGAGACCGTCTGGGGCGTGGCACTCGACCGCCCCAACTTCCGGCGCAAGGTCCTCACCACGCCAGGGTTCGTCCAGGCGCTGGAAGGGCCGCCGCGCCGGACGGGTGGCCGCGGGAAACCCGCCGCGCTCTACCGTGCGGGCGCCGCCACCACGCTGCATCCACCTCTGCTGCGACCGGAAGGACGGACGGCATGATCATCGCGAGGACCCTCACCAAACAGGCCGCGACCGGCTCCCTCATCGGACTGGCGCTCGGCGACGCCCTCGGTTTCCCCACCGAGTTCAACGACGTTCCCTCGATCCTCGCCAAGTGCGGCCCCTGGCGCGAGATGTCCCTGCCGGACCCCGCCTTCGTCACCGACGACACCCAGATGACGCTGGCGTTCGCCCGCGGCATCAGGACCGCGATGGACCGCGGCGTCCTCGGACCGATCCGTCTGGAGCGGCCCGTACGCGACGAGTTCGTGGACTGGTACCACTCCCCGGACAACAACCGCGCCCCCGGCGCCACCTGCATGAAGGCCTGCATGCTGCTGGACAGTGAGCGGCCCTGGCAGCGCGCCAGCCAGATCCACTCCAAGGGCTGCGGCGCCAACATGCGCGTCGCGCCCATCGGCCTCGTCCCCGGACTCAGCGACGAACAGCGAGCGGGAGCCGCCCAGTTGCAGGCCGCGCTCACCCACGGCCACCCCACGGCCCTCGCCGCCTCCGACCTCACGGCCCGCACCGTCTACCTGCTCTCGCACGGCGGCGAACCCGAGGCGCTGATGGGCCAGCTCCGCAGTTACGCGTACGAGAACCGCGAGCACTACCGCCAGCGCTGGCTCGGCGACCTGTGGACGTACGCCGACGACGCCAGCGCCGAGGAGTTCATCGCCCGCGGCTGGGACGAGTGCCTGGACGCCCTCGAACGCCTCCAGCAGGCCCTGCGCTCGCTCTCCCCGGAGACCGACCCCTGCCTCGCCACCGGCGACGGCTGGATCGCCGAGGAGGCCCTGGCCACCGGACTGCTCTGCTTCCTGCTCTTCCCGTCCGACCCCGTCACCGCGCTGCGCAGGGCCGCCTGCACCCGCGGCGACTCGGACTCCATCGCCGCGCTCGCGGGCGCCTTCGCCGGCGCGTACCTGGGCGCGGGCGCCTGGCCCAAGGAGTGGGCCGACCGGATCGAGTACCGCAGCGACCTCCTGTCGCTGGGAGCCCTCTGGGACTCTTGATCCATGCGTACCGACGAGATGAGCGCCGACGAGCGGGACCGCCCGGCCGGGCCGGACCGCGCCGAGGAGCGGAGCCGCGCCGCCCGGCTGCGCGCCGCCGGGCTGCCGCCCACCGACCTCGGCCCGGTCCTCGCCGCCGAGACGGACCCGCTGCTGTTCGCGACCGTCTCCGGGGCGCATCTGTACGGCTTCCCCTCCCGCGACTCGGACGTCGACCTCCGAGGCGTCCACCTGCTCCCGGTCGCCGCGCTGATCGGCCTCCGGGAGCCCGAGGAGACCCGGTCGCGGATGGGCGACCGGGACGGCGTGGAGCTGGACCTCGTCACCCACGACCTGCGCAAGTTCGTCCGGCTGATGCTCCGCCGCAACGGCTATGTGCTGGAGCAGCTCCTCTCCCCGCTGGTGGTCAGGACCTCCGAGGCGCACCGGGAGCTGATGGCGCTCGCCCCCGCCGTACTGACCAGCCACCACGCCCACCACTACGCCGGGTTCGCCCGCACCCAGTGGCGGCTGTTCGAGCGGACCGGCGAACTCAAGCCCCTGCTCTACACCTTCCGCGCGCTGCTCACCGGCGTGCACCTGATGCGCGGCGGCGGGATCCTCGCGCATCTGCCCACGCTCCTCCAGGAGGTGGCGGCGCCGCGCTACCTGCCCGAGCTGATCGCCGCCAAGGCCGAGGCCGAGCACGCACCGGCCACCGGCCTCGGCCGGGAGCGGCTGGAGCGGGACGTGGAGGCGCTGCGCGCGGTGCTGGACGAGGCGCGGTCGGCCACGTCGCTGCCCGGCGCGGCCGTCGGCGCCGGGCACGAGGCGCTGCACGACTTCGTGGTCCGCGCCCGGCTGGCGGGCTGACCCCTACGCGCGGGCCGAGGCGCGGCGCGTACGGATCAGGAAGTCCTCCACCCGGGCGCGGTCTGGACCGGCCGGCAGCGGGGAGCGTACGACCGCCTCGTCCGCCTCGGCGACGAGCACCGCCATCCGGCGCCGCACCTCGGGCCAGGGCACCTCGCCCCGCTTGACCGCGAGCAGCGGCTCGCGCTCCGTACCGACGTCGACGACCAGCTCCCCGGTACGGAGCAGATCCCGGCAGGAGGTGAGCAGCCGCAGCAGGTGCATGGCGGGCTTCCAGCGCGGTGTGCCCCGGCGCCGCATCTCCGCCTCCAGCTTCCCGCGCTGGCCCTCCGCGTACCGTACGAACGTCCGGTGCGCCTGCCGGGAGAGGAACGCCTCGCGCAGCGAGAGCAGTTCGCGGCCGGTGGCGTCGGCGTACTCGACGAGCGGGGAGTGCAGGCACTCCAGGACGTTCGGATTGGTGCTCAGCGCCAGGGAGCAGAAGCGTTCCAGCTCCCAGGAGAACTGCTCGGGCTCCGGCCCCTCGACATGGAGCGGCGGCTTCTCGAACCCCCAGTACGACGGTGTCGGGGCGAGGAAGACCCCGCGCCGGTCCGTGTCGCTGCCCTCCGTCGCCAGCCCGAAGGCGCGTGAGCCCGTCACACACGCGAAGACGGTGTGGTCGCGGACGAGGGAGTGCGCAGCGGGCGAGGTCATGCGCGCGAGCGTACGGGGCGGCGCGGCGGGTCGTTACCCTGGACGGAGCACTCGATCACTCTGGGGAGAACGTTGTGGCGGTACGAGCGGTTCGCGGGGCCGTCCAGTTGGAGCGGGACGAGTCCGGACACATGGACACGCAGGTCAAGCAGCTCCTGACCGCGATCATGGAGCGCAACGGGCTCACCGCCGACGACCTCATCAGCATCTGGTTCACCGCGACGCCCGACCTGCACAGCGACTTCCCGGCCGCCGCCGCGCGCGGCCTCGGCCTCGCCGGTATGGCCGATGTGCCGCTGCTCTGCGCCCAGGAACTGGACATCGCCGGCGCCCTGCCGCGTGTCGTCCGCGTCCTCGCCCACATGGAGTCGGACCTGCCCAAGGCCGAGGTGGCACACGTCTACCTCGGCGCCGCCGCCGCGCTGCGCAAGGACATCGCCCAGTGAGAACCGCCCTCGTCGTCGGGACCGGCCTGATCGGCACCTCGGCCGCGCTGGCCCTGGCGGGCCGGGGGGTCACCGTCCACCTCAGCGACCACGACCCGTCCCGGGCCAGGACCGCCGCCGCCCTCGGCGCCGGTACGGACACGGCGCCCGAGGGCCCCGTCGACCTGGCGGTCATCGCCGTACCGCCCCGCCACGTCGCCGTCACGCTCGCCGAGGCGATGCGCTCCGGCGCCGCCCGCGGCTACCTCGACGTCGCCAGCGTCAAGGACGGCCCCCGCCGCGAACTGGCGGCGCTCGGCCTGGACACCACCGCGTACATCGGCACGCACCCCATGGCGGGCAAGGAGCGCTCGGGCCCGCTCGCCGGAACCGCCGACCTCTTCGAGGGGCGGCCCTGGGTGCTGACCCCGACCAGGGAGACCGACACCGAGGTCCTCAACCTCGCCCTGGAGCTGGTCTCGCTCTGCGGCGCCCTGCCCGTGGTCATGGAGGCGGAGGCGCACGACCGGGCGGTCGCGCTGGTCTCGCACACCCCGCACCTCATCTCCTCGATGGTCGCGGCCCGCCTGGAGGCGGCCGACGAGAGCGCCGTACGCCTCTGCGGCCAGGGCATCCGCGACGTCACCAGGATCGCGGCCTCCGACCCCGCGATGTGGGTCGAGATCCTCTCCGCCAACGCGGGCCCGGTCGCCGAGGTGCTGGCCGCCGTCGCCGCCGACCTGGACGAGACCGTCGAGGCGCTGCGCGCGCTCCAGTCCGCCGACGAGGCGAAGCGGCGCGGCGGCGCCGCCGGCATCGAGGACGTCCTGCGGCGCGGCAACGCGGGCCGGGACCGGGTCCCCGGCAAGCACGGCGCCGCCCCCACGGCGTACGAGGTCGTCGCGGTCCAGATCAGCGACCGGCCGGGCGAGCTGGCCCGAATCTTCGCGGACGCCGGCGCGGCCGGGGTGAACGTCGAGGACGTACGCATCGAGCACGCGACCGGACAGCAGGCCGGCCTGGTCCTGGTCATGGTCGAACCGGCGGCGGCGCCCGTCCTCGCCGCGGCCCTGCGCGAACGCGGCTGGTCCATCCGGCAGTGACCATCCGGTGGCCTCCGGTGACCTTCGGTGACCGCGGGGAGAGCCCGCCGGTGACCGGTGGTACGGGGTCCGGACGAGGTCCCGTACGACGGGTGCGATCGGGGCCCTGAAGACTCGGTAACCTTGTGCGGGGGCGTGTGCGCGTCCCCGCACATCCACCCCGTGACTCAGGAAGGTGTCCGTCCCCCGTGGAAGCTACCCCCGCCCGGACCGCCCAGGCCGCTGTGATCGTCGCCATCGACGGGCCCTCGGGCACGGGCAAGTCGAGCACCTCCAAGGCCGTGGCCGCCCAGCTCGGGCTGAGCTACCTGGACACCGGCGCGCAGTACCGCGCGATGACCTGGTGGATGATCAGCAACGGTGTCGACGTCGAGGACGCCGCGGCCGTCGCGACCGCCGCCACCAAGCCCGTCCTGGCCTCCGGCACCGACCCGGCCGCGCCCACCATCACCGTCGACGGCGTGGACGCCGCGGGCCCCGTCCGCACTCAGGAGGTCACCGCCCGGGTGAGCGCGGTCAGCGCCGTCCCCGAGGTGCGCGCCCTCATCACCGGACTCCAGCGCGAGATCGCCGCCGCCGCGCCGCTCGGCATCGTCGTCGAGGGCCGGGACATCGGGACGACGGTCCTGCCGGACGCCGACGTCAAGATCTTCCTCACCGCCTCCCCGGAGGCCCGCGCGGCCCGCCGCAGCGGCGAGCTGACGGGCAAGGAGGCGACCGACGTCGCCGCCACCCGCGAGGCGCTCGTCAAGCGGGACGCGGCCGACTCCGGCCGGAAGACCTCCCCGCTCGCCAAGGCCGCCGACGCGGTCGAGGTGGACACCACGGAACTCACGCTCCAGCAGGTCATCGAGTGCGTCGTGACCCTGGTGGAGGAGAAGCGGGCCGCGCGGTGAGCGCGGCGGGCGCGCCGCCCTCGGCGAAGGGCGCGGCGGTCGGCAGAGGGATCGGCATCGGGCTGATGTACGGGCTGTGGAAGCCCCGGGTGCTCGGCGCCTGGCGGGTCCCGGCGCACGGCCCCGTGATCCTCGCGGTCAACCACGCGCACAACATCGACGGCCCGATGGTGATGGGCACGGCGCCCCGGCCGGTCCACTTCCTGATCAAGAAGGAAGCGTTCGTCGGACCGCTCGACCCGTTCCTGCTCTCCATCGGGCAGGTCAAGGTGGACCGTGCCGTCGCCGACCGCACCGCGATCACCGACGCGCTCGGGGTCCTCGCGGACGGCGGCGTCCTGGGGATCTTCCCCGAGGGCAGCCGGGGCGAGGGCGACTTCGCCTCGCTCCGCGCCGGGCTCGCCTATTTCGCCGTACGGTCGGGGGCACCGATCGTGCCGGTCGCGGTGCTCGGCTCCACCGAGCGCCCCGGCCGCCTGATACGGGGGCTGCCCGCGCTGCGCAGCCGCGTGGACGTCGTCTACGGCGACGCCTTCGCGGCCGGCGACGCGTCCGGGCGGCGCACCCGCAAGGCCCTGGACGAGGCGACCGTACGGATCCAGGAGCGGCTGACCGCCCACCTGGAGCACGCCCGGCGCTTCACCGGACGCACCGGCGCCACCGGGCCGTAGGACACCCAGCACGACTTCAGTAGTGCGCCGCGAGCCGTGGCGCACCGATCACGATGAACGAGGTACGGACTTCATGAACGACCACATCGACTCCGCCGACGAGCACGGAGAGCTTGGCGACGCCGAGTACACGGACTTCATGGAGCTTGCCGCTCAGGAGGGCTTCGAGGCCGAGGAGGTGGAGGGCGCGCTGGACGAGGCCGGTCACGGCCCGCTGCCCGTCCTCGCCGTCGTCGGCCGTCCCAACGTCGGCAAATCGACTCTCGTGAACCGGATCATCGGCCGCCGTGAGGCGGTCGTCGAGGACAAGCCGGGCGTCACCCGCGACCGGGTCACCTACGAGGCCGAGTGGGCGGGCCGCCGCTTCAAGATCGTCGACACCGGCGGCTGGGAGCAGGACGTCCTGGGCATCGACGCCTCCGTCGCCGCCCAGGCCGAGTACGCGATCGAGGCCGCCGACGCGGTGGTCTTCGTCGTGGACTCCACCGTCGGCGCCACCGACACCGACGAGGCCGTCGTACGGCTGCTGCGCAAGGCGGGCAAGCCCGTCGTGCTCTGCGCCAACAAGGTCGACGGCCAGAGCGGCGAGGCGGACGCCACCGCGCTCTGGTCGCTCGGCCTCGGCGAGCCCCACCCGGTCTCCTCGCTGCACGGCCGAGGCACCGGCGACATGCTCGACGCGGTCCTCGAAGCGCTCCCCGAGGCCCCCGCCCAGACCTTCGGCACCGCGCTCGGCGGCCCGCGCAGGATCGCCCTCATCGGCCGTCCCAACGTCGGCAAGTCGTCCCTGCTGAACAAGGTCGCGGGCGAGGACCGGGTCGTGGTCAACGAGATCGCGGGCACCACCCGGGACCCGGTCGACGAGCTGATCGAGCTGGGCGGCACGGTCTGGAAGTTCATCGACACCGCGGGCATCCGCCGCCGGGTCCACCTCCAGGCCGGCGCGGACTACTACGCGTCGCTGCGCACCGCCGCCGCCGTCGAGAAGGCGGAGGTCGCGGTCATCCTGATCGACACGAGCGAGTCGATCAGCGTCCAGGACCAGCGCATCGTCACGATGGCCGTCGAGGCGGGCCGCGCCATCGTCGTGGCGTTCAACAAGTGGGACACCCTCGACGAGGAGCGCCGCTACTACCTGGAGCGGGAGATCGAGACGGAGCTGGCGCAGGTCGCCTGGGCGCCCCGCGTCAATGTCTCCGCCCGCACCGGCCGCCACATGGAGAAGCTGGTCCCGGCGATCGAGACGGCGCTGGCGGGGTGGGAGACCCGTGTCCCGACCGGCCGGCTCAACGCCTTCCTCGGCGAGCTGGTCGCGGCCCACCCGCACCCCATCCGGGGCGGCAAGCAGCCCCGCATCCTGTTCGGCACCCAGGCCGGCACGAAGCCGCCGCGCTTCGTGCTCTTCGCCTCCGGCTTCATCGAGGCCGGGTACCGGCGGTTCGTGGAGCGCCGACTGCGCGAGGAGTTCGGCTTCGAGGGCACCCCGATCCACATCTCGGTACGGGTGCGGGAGAAGCGCGGGCGCAAGAAGTAGCGGGACGGGCGCGCGGAAGCGCCCGGAGGACGGAGCGCCGTAACGCGGTGGGGGGGGGGGGGGGGGGGGGGGGGGGGCGGGGCGCGCCCCCCCCCGGCT
>NZ_JBHZDA010000140.1:8889-11507 GCF_042755665.1 Streptomyces sp. NPDC059142 | reverse complement strand
GTACACCCCCACCCCGCCCCAGCCCCCCCCCCCGCCCCGGCCGGGGGGCGGGCCCGGGCCCGGGGGGGGCGGCGGCGGGGGGCCGCACGGGAGCGCCTACCCTTGTGGGATGACCAGCAGCGGCGACCGGAGTCAGGCAGTGGGCGGTACGAGAAGTTACGAGGTGCGCACCTACGGGTGCCAGATGAATGTCCACGACTCCGAACGGCTGTCCGGCCTCCTGGAGGGCGCGGGGTACGTCCGGGCGCCCGAGGGCTCCGACGGCGACGCCGACGTCGTCGTCTTCAACACCTGCGCCGTCCGCGAGAACGCCGACAACAAGCTGTACGGCAACCTCGGCCGGCTCGCGCCGATGAAGACCAGGCGACCCGGCATGCAGATCGCCGTCGGCGGCTGTCTGGCGCAGAAGGACCGGGACACCATCGTGCGGCGCGCCCCCTGGGTCGATGTCGTCTTCGGCACGCACAACATCGGCAAGCTGCCGGTCCTCCTGGAGCGCGCCCGTGTCCAGGAGGAGGCACAGGTCGAGATCGCCGAGTCGCTGGAGGCGTTCCCCTCCACGCTGCCGACCCGGCGCGAGTCCGCGTACGCCGCGTGGGTCTCCATCTCGGTGGGCTGCAACAACACCTGCACCTTCTGCATCGTCCCCGCGCTGCGCGGCAAGGAGAAGGACCGCCGTCCCGGCGACATCCTGGCCGAGATCGAGGCGCTGGTCGCCGAGGGCGTCTCCGAGATCACGCTGCTGGGCCAGAACGTCAACGCGTACGGTTCCGACATCGGTGACCGGGAGGCGTTCTCCAAGCTGCTGCGCGCCTGCGGGGCGATCGAGGGCCTGGAGCGCGTCCGCTTCACCTCGCCCCATCCGCGCGACTTCACGGACGACGTGATCGCGGCGATGGCCGGGACGCCGAACGTGATGCCGCAGCTCCACATGCCGCTCCAGTCCGGCTCGGACACGATCCTGAAGGCGATGCGCCGCTCGTACCGCCAGGACCGCTACCTCGGGATCATCGACAAGGTGCGCGCCGCCATCCCGCACGCCGCCATCTCCACCGACATCATCGTGGGCTTCCCCGGCGAGACCGAGGAGGACTTCGAACAGACCATGCATGTGGTGCGCGAGGCGCGCTTCGCGCAGGCGTTCACGTTCCAGTACTCCAAGCGCCCCGGTACCCCGGCGGCCGAGATGGACGGCCAGATCCCCAAGGAGGTCGTCCAGGAGCGCTACATGCGGCTGTCCGCCCTCCAGGAGGAGATCTCCTGGGAGGAGAACAAGAAGCAGGTCGGCCGGACGCTGGAGATCATGGTCGCGGAGGGCGAGGGGCGCAAGGACGGCGCCACGCACCGGCTCTCGGGGCGCGCCCCCGACAACCGGCTCGTCCACTTCACCAAGCCGGACGAAGAGGTGCGCCCCGGGGACGTGGTGACCGTCGAGATCACCTACGCCGCCCCGCACCATCTGCTCGCCGAGGGGCCGACCATCCGGGTACGGCGCACCCGGGCCGGCGACGCGTGGGAGAAGCGGAACACCGCCGAGGCGGCACGGCCCGCCGGGGTCCTGCTGGGGCTGCCCACGGTCGGCGTCCCGGCCCCGCTCCCCGCCGCCACCGGCGGCTGCGCCGCCCTCTGAGCACGGCACTAGGCTTCTGATCATGCTCGTCTCCGCTGCCGTATGTCCCAGTCCGCCGCTTCTGGTGCCCGCCGTGGCGGCCGGCGCCGCGCCCGAGCTGGACGCCGCGCGCGCCGCGTGCGCGGACACCCTGGGCGTGCTCGCCGCCGCCCGGCCCGACCGGCTGGTCGTCGTCGGGCCCGCGGAGCGCGCGGCGGGGGGAACGGAAGCCCATGCGCAGGGCGCCGTGGGGTCCTTCCGCGGCTTCGGCGTGGCGGTGGACGTCGCCCTGGGCGCGGCGGGACCGGGCGGCGTCGCCGAGGGCCCGGGAGGCGCCGCGGGGCGTCCCCGGCCCGCAGGGTCCGTACTCCCCGTCTCCCTCGCCGTCGCGGCGTGGCTGCTGGAGCAGGTGCGCTGGTCCGCCGCGCCCGTGTCGGGGCTGGCCGTGGACCCTCTGCTCGCCACCGACCGGTGCCTCCTGGCCGGACAGGAGATCGTCGCCGGGGCCGACCGGGTGGCGCTCCTGGTGATGGGCGACGCCAGCGCCTGCCGCACGCTCAAGGCGCCCGGCTATCTGGACGAGCGCGCGGCGGGTTTCGACGCGTCGGTCGCCGCCGCGCTGGCGGCGGCGGACCTCGCGGCGCTCACGGCGCTCGGCGTGGAACCGGCGGCCGAACTGAAGGCGGCGGGGCGGGCGCCCTGGCAGGTGCTCGCGGGCGCGGCCGGAGGCGCGGGGCTGACGGGCGCGCTGCTGTACGAGGACGCGCCGTACGGTGTCGGATACCTCGTGGCCGCCTGGTCCTAGCGGCGGCCTGGTCCCAGCGGGGGTCCAGAGGCTCCGCGGAGCCGCGACCCCAGCGCCCGGACCCCAGCGCCCGGGAGAGACACGTCACCGGGGGGGGGGGGGGGGGGGGCCCGGCCCCCCCCCCCCCCCCCCCCGGGGGGAGTAAAAAAAAAACAAGCCACACAACCAGATAAAACAAAAGGAGGAGAGAGAAAAAAAAAAATC
>NZ_JBHZDA010000140.1:0-8879 GCF_042755665.1 Streptomyces sp. NPDC059142 | reverse complement strand
GCCCCCCGCCCCCGGGAGACACACCACACGGGGCGTAAGGGGGGCCTCGCGGCGCCCCGTACCGCCCCGTGACGGTGTACGTCCGGCGAGTCCGGAGGATCAGGAAGCGGGCGGCGGCGGAGGAGGAGGAGTGCCGTCGTCCTTGTGGGAGAGCTTGCCGAGGGCGTCCTTGGCCTTGCCCGTCCCCGTGTCGATCTTGTCGCTGTACTTGCCCTTGGTCTTCTCGTCGACCGTACGGGCGGCCTTGTCCAGCCCCTGTTCGATCTTGTCCCCGTGCTGCTGCGCGAGGTCGGCGACCTTTTCCTTGGCCGGACCGATCTTGGCCTTCAATGAATCCAGGAAGCCCATGGGCCACCTTCCCTCGGAGGAGACAACAGCCTACTGGCGGGTGCTCTTTCCGGCCTCGTTGTCCGCCGCCGCCTCCGCCGACTGCTGCTTAGGGATCTCCACCCCCTCGGCGGTGACGGCCTCCGTCCGGTCGCTCTCGGCCGGCGCGGTCTCCGCCGTGCCGGCCTCCGGCGCCTCGGACGCGGCCTCCGACGAGGCCCCGGACCGCTTGCTGAACCAGGAAAAAACACCCATATCTTCTCCATATCGTACGCGCGGGGGCAGAGATCCGCGCCGTCCTGAGCCGTTCGTCGCACGGCTCGGGGCGCCGGTACCGGAAACCCGCGGCCGGAACCCCGCAACAGGCAACGACCCCGGAGGCGGGCCGTCACGTAACTCGTTCGGGCAGGGGTCCCTTGTTTGCGAGACTGGGGCAGTGAGAAGCGCACCTACCGCACCGCGGGTCATCGCCGTCGTCGGTCCTACCGCGGCCGGCAAGTCCGATCTGGGCGTCCACCTCGCCCGGCAACTCGGCGGTGAGGTCGTCAACGCCGACTCCATGCAGCTCTACCGGGGGATGGACATCGGCACCGCCAAGCTGACGACCGAGGAGCGTGCCGGAATTCCGCACCACCTCCTGGACATCTGGGAGGTCACCCAGGCGGCGAGCGTCGCCGAGTACCAGCGGTCCGCGAGGGCGGTGATCGACCGACTGCTCGCGCAGGGCCGTACGCCCGTCCTGGTGGGCGGCTCCGGGCTGTACGTGCGCGGGGCCATCGACGCCCTCGACTTCCCCGGCACCGACCCCGAGGTGCGCGCCCGGCTGGAGGCCGAGCTGACCCTCCGCGGCTCCGGCGCGCTGCACGCCAGGCTGTCCGCCGCCGACCCTCCGGCGGGCCGCGCCATCCTGCCCAGCAACGGCCGCCGCATCGTCCGCGCGCTGGAAGTGATCGAGATCACCGGCAAGCCCTTCACGGCCAATCTGCCGGGTCATGAATCGGTGTACGACACCCTCCAGATCGGCGTCGACGTCGCCCGCCCTGAGCTGGACGCGCGGATCGCCCGCCGGGTCGACCGGATGTGGGACGAGGGCCTGGTGGACGAGGTGCGCGCCCTGGAGGCGCGGGGACTGCGCGAGGGGCGTACGGCCTCCCGCGCCCTCGGCTACCAGCAGGTGCTCGCCGCGCTCGCCGGTGAGTGCACCGAGGAGGAGGCGCGCGCGGAGACCGTACGCGCCACCAAACGCTTCGCGCGCCGCCAGGACTCGTGGTTCCGCCGCGACTCCCGGGTGCACTGGCTGGCCGGCGGAACGGAGCACCGGGAGGAACTCCCGCACCGGGCGCTCGCGTTGGTCGAACGGGCGGTCACAGCCTGATCACGTGATGGCATCGGGACGCTCCGCGCGTCCGTGCGGTCCTCCCGGGCGTGCCATCATCGAGCAACGGTCGACCATCGGGCATCGATCGACCAGTGGAGTCCGACTTGGGAGGGCGCGTGGCGATGGAGGCCGGCCCTCGCGACAGAGAACCCACGTCCTCGGAGACGTCGGACGACGGGCCCAGGCTGAGTCCTGACGGTCCGGAGGACGAGACCGCCACCGACGAGGTCCAGGTCGAGCTCCGGCCCCCGCGCAGGCTGCGGATCTGGCAGCTCGCCCCCATCGTGACGCTCGCCGCCGTCGGCTCGCTCATGTTCGCCTTCCCCCTCGCCTTCGGCACCGGGGACGGCGGGGCGGTCGTCGCCATGCTCGGACTGCTGATCAGTTGCTGCGCCGCCGGCGCGGGCATGATGACCGCGCGCCGGGTCGGCCACACCTGGCCGGGGCTGCCGAGCCGGTCGTCCGGCGAGCGCCCCGACTGGCGCGTCCTCGCCCTGTACGTCGCCGTGGGCGCCGTCCTGGTCGCCCTCGCCGTCTGGCGGGTCGCCCGGCTGCGCTGACCGGGCTGCGGCCCGCCGCGACCCGGCCGGGGCTCCCCTCCCGGCCGTCACGGACGGCGATGTCCGACCCGGCTCGTACGATGGTTCCCGTGAGCACTTCGCAGACCGCCGCCTCGCCCGCCGCGCCCCTCGCCTTCCTCAAGGGACACGGGACGGAGAACGACTTCGTGATCGTTCCCGACCCGGAGAACGCCCTGGAGCTGCCGCCCCGCGCGGTGGCGGTCCTCTGCGACCGCCGGGCCGGCATCGGCGGCGACGGGCTGCTCCACGTCGTACGGTCCGCCGCGCACCCCGAGGCGCGCGCCATGGCCGATGAGGCCGAATGGTTCATGGACTACCGCAACGCGGACGGCTCGGTCGCCGAGATGTGCGGCAACGGCGTGCGGGTCTTCGCCCGCTACCTCCAGCGCGCCGGACACGCCGAGGCCGGCGACCTGGCCGTCGCCACCCGCGGCGGCGTCAAGAAGGTGCACCTCGCCAAGGACGGCGCGGACGGCGCTGCCGGGGACATCACGGTCCATATGGGGCGCGCTGTGTTCCCGGAGGAGCAGGCGGCGGTCACCGTCGGCGGCCGGGAATGGCCCGCGCGCAACGTCAACATGGGCAACCCCCACGCGGTCGCGTTCGTCGACGACCTGGCGGACGCGGGGGAGCTGCGCACCGCACCGCCCGTCAGCCCCGCGTCCGTCTACCCGGACGGGGTGAACGTCGAATTCGTCGTCGACCGGGGCCCGCGCCATGTCGCGTTCCGCGTCCACGAGCGCGGCTCCGGCGAGACCCGCTCCTGCGGTACGGGCGCCTGCGCCGTGGCCGTCGCCGCCGCCCGCAGGGACGGCGCGGACCCGGCGGTGACCGGCGAGCCCGTCACGTACACCGTCGACCTCCCCGGCGGACGGCTCCTCATCACGGAGCGCCCCGACGGCGCCGTCGAGATGACGGGGCCCGCAGTGATCGTCGCGGAGGGTCACATCGACCCGGTCTGGCTCGAATCCGCCTTCGGTTAAATCTTCGCTCGGATGGGTGATCCGTTTCACGTCGGGCGGGACCGGGGCTGCCCGACGTGCCGGGGTCGATAGCATCAAGCACCGGCCCGGAGGGCGTCCCCGCCCTCTCCCCGCCGGTCGAAGCTGCCCGGAGGTGCCCCATGAGCGCAGAGGCAACCAGCCCTGGTGCCCACAGCCGCAGACGCGGTCTTCCCCGGATCGACCTCCGCAGGCTCGGCAGGGCCGCCTTACTCGGTCCCGCCACCAGGGACCGGCTGCCGGCCGCCATCGGCCATGTCGCGGAGGCGCACCGCGCGCACCACCCGGACGCCGACCTCGCCGTGCTGCACAAGGCGTACGTCCTGGCCGAGGCGTCGCACCGCGGGCAGTACCGCAAGAGCGGCGAGCCGTACATCACGCATCCGCTCGCCGTGACCCTGATCCTGGCCGAACTCGGCGCCGAGACCACGACCTTGACCGCCTCCCTCCTCCACGACACCGTGGAGGACACCGACGTGACGCTCGATCAGGTCAAGGCCGAGTTCGGCGACGAGGTCTGCTACCTGGTCGACGGCGTGACCAAGCTGGAGAAGGTCGACTACGGGGCGGCG
This sequence comes from Streptomyces sp. NPDC059142, assembly GCF_042755665.1. Classification (NCBI taxonomy): domain Bacteria; kingdom Bacillati; phylum Actinomycetota; class Actinomycetes; order Kitasatosporales; family Streptomycetaceae; genus Streptomyces; species Streptomyces sp. NPDC059142. The sequence continues at coordinate 5,020 of NZ_JBHZDA010000140.1, read as the reverse complement.
GCCGAACCCGAGACCTTCCGCAAGATGCTCGTCGCCACCGGCAACGACGTCCGCGTGATGTCGATCAAACTCGCGGACCGGCTGCACAACATGCGCACCCTCGGGGTGATGCGCCCCGAGAAACAGGCCCGCATCGCCAAGGTCACCCGCGACGTGCTCATCCCCCTCGCGGAACGCCTCGGCGTCCAGGCGCTCAAGACCGAGCTGGAGGACCTGGTCTTCGCCATCCTCCACCCCGAGGAGTACGCGCACACCCGCGCCCTGATCGCGGACAACGCCACCGCGGGGGACGCGCTCGCGGCCATCTCCGAGGACGTCAGGCGGGTACTGCGCGAGGCGGGCATCACCGCGGAAGTCCTGGTACGGCCCCGGCACTTCGTCTCCGTCCACCGGTCCGGGCTCAAACGCGGCGAACTGCGCGGCACGGACTTCGGCAGACTGCTGGTGCTGGTCACCGAGGACGCCGACTGCTACGCCGTCCTCGGCGAGCTGCACACCTGCTTCACCCCGGTGATCTCCGAGTTCAAGGACTTCATCGCGGCGCCCAAGTTCAACCTGTACCAGTCGCTGCACACGGCGGTCGCGGGCCCGGACGGCGCCGTCGCCGAAGTCCTCATCCGTACGCACCGGATGCACAAGGTCGCCGAGGCCGGCGTGGTCGCCCTCGGCAACCCGTACGCGTCCACCGACGCCGGCGGGGCCCACGACACCGCCGAGCGCGCCGCCGCGGACCCGCAGGACGGCGAGCGCGCCGACCCGACCAGGCCCGGCTGGCTCTCCCGCCTCCTGGAGTGGCAGGAGGCGACCACCGACTCGGACGCCTTCTGGACGACGCTCCGCGCGGACCTCGCCCAGGACGCGGAGATCACCGTCTTCCGCGCCGAGGGCGGCATGCTCGGCCTGCCCGCCGGGGCGAGCTGCGTGGACGCGGCGTACGCGCAGCACGGCGAGGCCGCGCACGGCTGCCTCGGGGCGCGCGTCAACGGCCGTCTGGCGCCGCTCTCCACGGTGCTGCGGGACGGCGACACGGTCCAGTTGCTGCTGGCCCAGGACGCCGCCTCCGGCCCCTCCCCGCAGTGGCTCGACCACGCCCGTACGCCCGCCGCCCGGATCGCGATCACCGGCTGGCTGGCGGCCCACCCCGAGGCGGTAGGCACGCCCGACACCGCGCCCCGCGCGGCGCTGGCCGTCACCGCCGACCGGCGGGGCGGGACCAACGCCGTGGTGGACCTGCCGGGCGCCACGGTACGGCTGGCAGGCTGCTGTACGCCCGTACCGCCCGACGCGGTGACCGCCTTCTCCGTGCGCGGCGGCGTGGTCACCGTCCACCGGAAGGAGTGCCGCGCCGTGGAGCGCATGCGTGCGCTGGACCGGCCTCCGATCCCGGTGACCTGGGGCGACGCGCCGGAGTGCCGGGTGACGCTGTACGCCGAGTCGTTCGGGCGGCCCCGGCTGCTCGCCGAACTCACGGAGGCCATCGCCACGGCGGGCGCGGCGATCGTGTCGGCCACGGTGGAGCCGCCCAGCGAGCAGCGCGTACGGCACACGTACACGCTGGAGCTGCCGGACGCGGCGGGTCTGCCCGGTCTGATGCGCGCCATGCGCGACGTACCGGGCGTGTACGACGTCAGCCGCGCCCAGCACCCGGCCACCGCCTGAGCCGGCCGCACGGGGCCGCCCACGGCCCCGTGCGGAGTGCCCCCGTCAACTCCGTGTGACGGGGCATCCGGCGGCGGCACCCGCCCGCGAGCTGCCCCTTTCGGGTGGGAGCGGTGCGCGCCGTCGCCGCGCGCCGGGCGGCCGCTGGTAGCCGTGGTCCATGCTGTCCCTCTCCCGCCGCCTGCGCGCCGCCCTGCTGGCCGCAGCCTCGGCCACCCTCGTCGCAGCGACGCTGCCCCCGCCCGAGCCGCTCGGCATCGGCGACCCGCTCTTCCCGTACCTCGGCAACCCCGGATACGACGTCCTCGCCTACGATCTCGCCTTCACCTACGGCGGCGACCACGACAAACCCCTGGACGCGGTCACCCGGATCGACGCGAAGGCGACCCGGCGCCTGGACCGCGTCAACCTCGACTTCACCCACGGCGAGGTCCGCTCCGTCGAGGTCGACGGGGCGCCGGCGCGGTTCGCGACGGCCGGGGAGGACCTGGTGATCACGCCGGCCGAGGAGGTCGACGCGGGCGAGCGGATGAGGATCACCGTCCGCCACACCAGCGACCCGTCCGGAGAGGGCGGCGGCTGGGTACGGACCGCCGACGGGCTGGCGATGGCCAACCAGGCCGACGCCGGCCACCGTGTCTTCCCCGGCAACGACCACCCCGCCGACAAGGCGTACTTCACCTTCCGGATCACCGTGCCCCAGCGGCTCACCGCGGTCGCCAACGGCCTCCCCGTGGGGAAGACGCGCCAGGGCGATCGCACCACCTACGTCTACCGCACCCGCCACCCCATGGCGACGGAGCTGGCGCAGGTCTCCATCGGGGAGTCGGCCGTGCCGCGCCGCGAGGGCCCCGGCGGTCTCCCCGTACGCGACGTGGTGCCCGCCGCCGACCGCGACGTGCTGGAACCCTGGCTCAGAAAGACACCCGACCAGATCCGGTGGATGGAGCGGCAGGTCGGGACGTACCCCTTCGAGACGTACGGTCTGCTGATCGCCGGCGCCGACACCGGCTTCGAACTGGAGACGCAGACCCTCTCGCTCTTCGAACGCTCCCTGTTCACCGACACCGCCTTCTCCGAGTGGTACGTCGACTCGGTCATGGTCCACGAACTGGCCCACCAGTGGTTCGGGGACAGCGTCAGCCCGCGCACCTGGTCGGACCTCTGGCTCAACGAGGGACACGCGACCTGGTACGAAGCGCGGTACGCGCAGGAGCACGGCGGCAAGAAGCTGGAGACCCGGATGCGGGACGCCTACCGCCGCTCCGACGGCTGGCGGACGGCCGGCGGCCCGCCCGCGGCCCCGAAGGCGCCGACACCGGGGGACCAGATCAGCCTCTTCCGGCCGATCGTCTACGACGGCAGCGCCCTCGTCCTGTACGCGCTGCGCCAGGAGATCGGGGAGGACGCCTTCGGGCGGCTGGAGCGCGACTGGGTACGACTCCACCGGGACGGTACGGCGACCACGGCGGACTTCACCGCGCTGGCGTCCGAGGTCGCGGGGCGTGACCTCTCCGTGTTCCTCACGGCGTGGCTGTACGGGGGGAAGACCCCGCCGATGCCCGGCCACGCGGACTGGCGCAGCGACCCGCCCACGACCGGGAAGAGCGGTGAAACCGGAGTGACGGCCGGGCGGAACCGTGCCACCATCGACGAGTCGGCGACGCGGCCGGGAATCAATCCGGGCCGTCACACGTTGTGACTGACGTAACGGACTCTCTTTCGACGTAAGGATCCAATGACCTCCTCTTCCTCCCCTTCCCAGGACACGCAGCACTTCGCGGACACCCGCACGGAAAGCCTTCGGGCCGATGCCCTGATGGAAGAGGACGTCGCCTGGAGCCACGAGATCGACGGAGAGCGGGACGGCGATCAGCTCGACCGCTCGGAGCGTGCCGCGCTGCGGCGCGTGGCGGGCCTCTCCACGGAGCTCGAAGACGTCACCGAGGTCGAGTACCGCCAGTTGCGACTGGAGCGCGTCGTCCTGGTCGGCGTCTGGACCTCGGGGACCCTCCAGGACGCCGAGAACTCCCTCGCGGAGCTGGCCGCCCTCGCCGAGACGGCGGGCGCGCTGGTGCTCGACGGGGTGTACCAGCGCCGGGACAAGCCCGACTCCGCGACGTACATCGGCTCCGGCAAGGCCCAGGAGCTGCGGGACATCGTGGAGGAGAGCGGCGCCGACACCGTCGTCTGCGACGGTGAGCTGAGCCCCGGCCAGCTCATCCACCTCGAAGACGTCGTCAAGGTCAAGGTCGTCGACCGTACGGCGCTGATCCTCGACATCTTCGCCCAGCACGCCAAGTCCCGTGAGGGCAAGGCGCAGGTCGCCCTGGCCCAGATGCAGTACATGCTGCCGAGGCTGCGCGGCTGGGGCCAGTCGCTCTCCCGGCAGATGGGTGGCGGCGGCGGTGGCGGGATGGCCACCCGCGGCCCCGGAGAGACCAAGATCGAGACGGACCGGCGCCGGATCCGCGAGAAGATGGCGAAGATGCGCCGGGAGATCGCGGAGATGAAGACCGGCCGCGAGATCAAGCGCCAGGAGCGCCGCCGCAACAAGGTGCCCTCGGTGGCCATCGCCGGATACACCAACGCGGGCAAGTCGTCCCTGCTCAACCGGCTCACCGGCGCGGGCGTCCTGGTGGAGAACGCGCTGTTCGCCACCCTCGACCCGACCGTACGGCGGGCCGAGACCCCGAGCGGCCGGCTCTACACCCTGGCCGACACGGTCGGCTTCGTCCGCCATCTGCCGCACCACCTCGTCGAGGCGTTCCGTTCCACGATGGAGGAGGTCGGCGACTCGGACCTGATCCTGCACGTGGTGGACGGTTCGCACCCCGTGCCGGAGGAGCAGCTCGCCGCCGTGCGCGAGGTGATCCGGGACGTCGGCGCGGTCGACGTACGCGAGATCGTCGTGATCAACAAGGCGGACGCGGCCGATCCGCTGGTCCTCCAGCGGCTGCTGCGCACGGAGCGCGACGCGATCGCCGTCTCCGCGCGGACCGGCGAGGGCGTCGCGGAACTCCTCGCGCTGATCGACGCGGAGCTGCCCAGGCCCCAGGTCGAGGTCGAGGTGCTGCTGCCGTACACGCAGGGCGCCCTGGTCTCGCGGGTGCACGCCGACGGCGAGGTGCTCTCCGAGGAGCACACGCCGGAGGGCACGCTGCTCAAGGCCCGGGTCCACGAGGAGCTGGCCGCGGCGCTCGCCGCGTATGTGCCGGTGGCTCACTGACGCGGAGCGCACGGCGCGGGCCGGGAGCCGCCTCCGTACGCGACCGTACGGGGACGCTTCCCGGCCCGTCCCGCTCAAGGCGGAGGCCCGCCCCCTCACACGGTGAGGGATGGTGGGCAGGACGTCCTCCAG
>NZ_JBHZDA010000139.1:0-11611 GCF_042755665.1 Streptomyces sp. NPDC059142 | reverse complement strand
CGCGGGGGGCGGGGGGGGGGGGGGGGGGGCGGGGGTGTTCTCCCCACCCCCCTCTCCTCCGGTGCTCCCCGGGGGCGCCTCCACCCCCGTCCGCGGGCGGCCCCCGCCCCACCGGGCCCCTCGCCCGGCCCGCTCGCCCCGCCCCCGCCCCGCGCCCCGCGCCCCCGGTCCGCCCCGCGCCGCCCCGGGACGGTCCGGGGCCTCACGGAAGGAGAACGGACATGGCAGCTCCGGCCATCCCCCGGATCACCCCCTACCCCATGCCCAGCGCCGCCGCCCTGCCGGAGAACACGGCCGACTGGACGGTCGATCCGCGCCGCGCCGTCCTGCTCGTCCACGACATGCAGCACTTCTTCCTCCGGCCCTTCCCCGCCGGGCAGTCCCCGGTGACGGAGCTGGTCGGCCATGTCGCCGCGCTCCGCGAGGCGGCGGTGGCGGCCGGTGTCCCGGTGGCGTACACCGCGCAGCCCGGCGGCATGACCGAGGAACAGCGCGGTCTGCTCAAGGACTTCTGGGGTCCGGGGATGAGCACCGACCCCGAGCACCGGGGCGTGCCCGACCGGCTGGCGCCCGGCCCCGACGACACCGTCCTCGACAAGTGGCGGCCCAGCGCGTTCTTCCGTACGCCCCTGCTGGAGCTGTTGCGCGAGCGCGGACGCGACCAGTTGGTGCTGTGCGGTGTCTACGCCCATGTCGGGATCCTCCAGACCGCCTGCGAGGGGTTCGCGCACGACATCCAGACGTTTCTCGTCGCCGACGCCGTCGCCGACTTCTCCGAGGAGCACCACCAGATGGCCGTCGACTACGCGGCCACCCGCTGCGCGATGGTCGTGCCGACGGCGACCGTACTGGCCGCCCTGGGCGGCCCCCGCCCGGGGGAGCCGAGTTGACCGCGTACGAGGACGGCCCCGGCCTGCTCGACGCGGTGACCGGCCCGACGCCGCCGCCGTCCTTCGCCCTGCTGCACCGGCCGGAGGCGGGCGGCGCCGGCCTGATCGACCTGCTCGTCGGCGAGGTCACGGAGGTCGCCACCACCGCCGATCTGCCGCTCCCTCCCGAGGGCGGGCGCGACCGGCACGAGCTGCTGGCGCTGCTGCCCTTCCGGCAGATCGGGGAGCGGGGGTACGAGCACTACGACGACGGCGAACCGCTCCTCGTCATGGCCGTCACCGGCCAGAGCGCCCTGCCGGTCGACGAGGTGCTGGACCGTCTCCCCGATGTGCCCATCGACGTCCGGGACAGCGGCTTCACCACCGAGGACGAGGAGTACGCGGACACCGTCCGGCAGATCATCGCCAACGAGATCGGCACGGGCGCCGGATCCAACTTCGTCATCAAGCGCGCCTTCACCGCCACGATCGGCGGCTGGTCGGCGCGGACCGCGCTCACCCTCTTCGGCCGGCTCCTGCGGCACACGTCCGGCGCCTACTGGACCTTCCTGATCCATGTGGACGGCCGTACGTTCGTCGGCGCGAGCCCCGAGCGCCATCTCACGCTGGACGAGGGCACCGCGGTGATGAACCCGATCAGCGGCACCTACCGCTACCCGCCGTCCGGGCCCTCCCGCGACGGGGTGCTGGACTTCCTGGCCGACCGCAAGGAGGCCAACGAGCTGTACATGGTGGTGGACGAAGAGCTGAAGATGATGAGCCGGGTGTGCGACGGCGGCGCCCATGTCGTCGGCCCCCGGCTGCGCGAGATGGCCCATCTCGCGCACACCGAGTACTTCATCGAGGGCCGCTTCGACGGCGACGTACGGGACGCGGTCCGCGAGACGCTCTTCGCGCCGACCGTCACCGGCAGCCCGCTGGAGAGCGCCTGCCGCGTCATCGCCAAGTACGAGACGGAGGGCCGGGGTTACTACGCCGGGATGGCCGCCCTGCTGGGCCGCGACCCGCAGGGCGGCCGGCGGCTCGACTCGGCCATCCTCATCAGGACCGCCGACATCGACCGCGCCGGCCGGCTGCGGCTCGGCGTGGGATCGACGCTGGTACGCGACTCCGACCCGCGCGCCGAGGCCGCCGAGACCCGGGCGAAGGCCGCCGGGCTGATCGCCGCCCTGCACGCGGACCCGGTCGCCCCCGCCCCCCTCCCCGCGCCGGGGCCCGCCCCCGGGACGCCGCGGCTGGGCGCCCTGCCGGAGGTCGCCCACGCGCTGGCGGCCAGGAACATGCCGCTGGCCCCGTTCTGGCGGGAGCCGCCGGCCTCCCGGAGCAGGCATCTGCCGCATCTGGCCGGGCGGAAGGCCCTGCTCATCGACGCGGAGGACACCTTCACCGCGATGGGCGCGGCCCTGATGCGGGAGCTGGGTCTTGAGGTGACCGTACGCCGCTTCGACGAGGGCTACCGCCTGGAGGGCAACGACCTGGTCGTCGTCGGTCCGGGGCCGGGGGACCCGCGCGACATCCGGGATCCCAAGGTCGTCCATCTGCGCGAGGTGACCGGCCGGCTGATCGCCCTGGGGACGCCGTTCCTGTCCGTCTGCCTCGGCCACCAGGCGCTGAGCGGGGTGCTCGGACTGGAACTCGTCCGCAAGGAGGTGCCCAACCAGGGGGCGCAGCGGGAGATCGACCTCTTCGGGCAGCGGGAGGCCGTGTACTTCTACAACACCTTCGCCGCCGTCAGCGCCCGGGACTCCTTCCCCGGCCCCCCGGCGCGTCCCGCGCCCGTCGAGGTGTGCCGCGACCCCGCGAGCGGGGAGGTGCACGCGCTGCGCGGCCAGGGGTTCGCGTCGGTGCAGTTCCACCCGGCGTCGGTGATGACCCGCGACGGGTCGGCCGTGCTCGACCGGCTGATCACCAACCTCTTCCTCACCGCCTGACCCCGTCACCCAACGACAAGGAATCACCATGCCCATCGTCGAAGACTTCCTCACGGCCCACGAAGCGGCGCGGCTGAACTCGCTGAACCTGATCGTGAGCGAGAACCGGATGACCGACCGGGCCAGGGCCCCGCTCGGTTCGGACATCTCGCAGCGGTACGCGGCCGACTTCTACTCCGGTACGGAACCGTCGCGCCGGATGACCGAGTACGTGGCGGGCCTGGCGCGCGAGGTGTTCGGCGCCGAGTACGCCAACCTGTCGCCGATATCGGGCAACATGAGCCTGCTGGCCGTCGTCTTCGCCCTCTCCGGGGTCGACGACCACGTCGGGCGGATCCCTCCCTTCTTCCCCGGCGGCGGTTATCCGCTCGACTACGCGGTCTTCAACCGCAGGCCGCTGCCGCTGCCCTTCTCCGACGAGAACTGGCAGGTCGATCTGGCGGCCACCACCGAACTCCTGCTGGAGGTGAAGCCGCCGCTGGTGGTGCTGGGTTCGTCGATCGTGACGTACCCCATGCCGGTCCGCGAGATCAGCGAGGTCGTCCACTCGTACGGGGGCATCGTCGCGTACGACGGGTCCCACAGCCTGGGTCTGATCGCCGGCGGCGAGTACCAGGACCCGCTGCGCGAGGGCGCCGATCTGCTGCTGGGCTCGACGCACAAGACCTTCCCCGGCCCGCAGGGCGGCATCGTCCTCACCAACAGCGAGGAGATCCACCGGCGGGTGGAGGCCCTGTCCAACTTCACGCCGCTCAACGGCCCCACCCTCATCTGCAACCCCCATCTCGCCCGGATCGCCTCGACCGGGATCGTCCTCGAAGAGACCCCGTGGCGGGAGTACGCGCGGCAGGTGGTGGAGAACGCGCGCAGCATCGCCCGGTCGCTGCACGAGGAGGGCGTCGCGCTGCGCGGTGTGAGCGCGGAGAACTTCTCCGAACTCACCTACTGCCACCAGGTGTTGATCGATGTCCCGCTGGACGACGCGAAGCGGCTCCGGGACCACCTCGGGCGCCACCGGATCAATGTGGACGGCTTCCTGCGGCTGGGGGTCTCCGAGATCACCCGGCTGGGCTTCACCGCCGAGGAGAGCGCGGAGCTGGGGCGCCTCATCGCCGTACTGCTGCGCGACGAGGACGATGTCCCCGAGGAGACCGACCGCCGTATCGACGAACTGATCGGATCGCACCAGAAGATCGTGCTCTGACCGCACGGACCCCGGGCCCGACGCCCGGCGAGAGCCAGGCGTCGCGCGCCCGCCAGGGATTACGCGACAGCCCTTAGCCGCGGTGCGGGGCGGGCCCGGGATCCAGCCGGTGGGCGAGGTCGGCCCGTGCCGTGACGCCCAGCTTTCCGTACACGCGGTGGAGATGGTTCTCCACCGTGCGTACGGAGACCACCAGCCGGTCGGCGATCTCCTGGTTGGACAGCAGGGACGCGGCCAGCGCCGCCACCTCGCGCTCCCGGCTGGTGAGGCTGGTGAGCGGCGCCGGGCCCGGTCCGTACAGCGCCGCCCACGGGGGCAGGGTTCCGCCGGTGTCCTCCAGGAGCTCCACGCTCCTGGCGCGGGCCGCCCTGCTCCTGCGGTGGCGTCCGGCCGTGGCGTGGGCGCGGGCGGCCTGCGCGCACAGCTCGGCGGCCAGCGGGACCAGCCCGGTCGCGCCGGCCCGGGAGGCCAGTTCGAGAAGGGCGTCCCCGTCGTCGGCGGCGAGGGCGCGCACCTGCGCGGCCTGGAGCGCGGCCAGCTCCGAGTCGGTGTCACGGGCCAGCGCGGTGACCCGCTCCACGACGGCGCGCGCCTCGCCCAGCCGGGCGGCCAGATGCAGCGCGGCCAGCGCCTGGAACCGGCGGTTCGCCGCGGTCGCCCGACCGGCGAGGTCCAGCGCCTGCTGGGTCGCGCCGGCGAAGTCGCCGACATGGGCGATCACCAGGGCGCGTTCCAGGGCCACCCCGTCCGAGGCGACGGGGTACGGCACCGTACCGGCCTCCTCCGAGCGGACCTCGACCAGGGTGCGCAGCGCCTCGGCGTGCTCCCCCGACTCGGCCAGCGCCCCGGCCAGCTCGGCCAGGCACCAGGCCTTCGTGGTGAGCCAGTCCCAGGTGTTCTCCAGCGCGCCGGCCTGGCGGAGCAGGACCACCGCCTCCGGCAGCCGCCCCGAGGCGCGGTGGAGGCGGGCCCGTACGGTCGCGATCCGCAGGGCGTGGGAGCGGTCGTCGACGGCGTCGTGGTCGGGCAGGCCGTCCAGTACGGCGGCGGCCTCCGCCATGGCCCCGCCCCGCATCGCGGCCCACGCCGTCACCAGGTGCCGGGTCAGCCCGTCCTCGTCGTCCCGGGGTCCGGTTCCCGGGCCGCGGTGGCCGAGGAGGGCGAGCGCGCCCGCCGCGTCGCCCAGTTCGGCGCGGGCGAAGGCCGCGGGCGGCAGTACGGCCGGGGCGCCCGCCCGGCGGGGGTGCCCGGCCGGCAGGTCCCGGACGGCCTCCCCCATGGCGGCGGCCTCCGCGAGCCGGTCGCCCAGCAGGCCGATGACCGTGCGGGTCTCCTGGAGCGGCCCCTGGTCGGCCTCGGGGGTCACCGTGACCGCCGCGTCCAGGACGGCCGCGGCGTCCTCGACGCGCCCCAGCCCCCAGGCCATGTTGACCGCGCGGGCCCGTACCGCGGGAACGAACTCGGCCGACTGCGCGGCGGCGGCCGGGGTGCCGGGCGCGCACACCGCGTCGAAGACGGCCTCGGCCTCCGCGTGGCGCCGCTGGCCCGCGAGGGCGTGGCCGCGCAACTGCGCCAGCGCGGTGGTGTCGCCCCCGGGCGCCCGGAGCGCGAGCAGGCAGAGCCGTTCGGCGCGTACGAACTCCTGGCGTCGCAGGGCGATCCGCGCGGCGGACTGGAGGTGCGCGGGGTCGGGGAGCTGGCCCGCGTCGATCCGCAGGACGACCATGCGCAGCCGGTCGTCGTCGCTCTGCGGTCCCGCGCCGTCGAGGGCGTCGGCGAGCCGGCGCCGTAACCGCAGACCGGTCAGTTCGGGCAGGGCGGCGGCGACCACCGGCGCGTACAGGGGGAAGGCCAGCCGCAGGCGCAGCCGTGATCCGCCGCGCTCGGCGACCACGACGCCCCGCCGGTTGAGGGATTCCGCGGCGCGGGCCAGCCCGGCGACGACGGGCAGTCCGGCGTCGAGCGGTTCGGCGAGGGCGATCATCTCGACCAGTTCGCGTTCGTCCGGCGCGAGCGGGCCGAGGCGCAGCTTCACCAGGTCGGTCAGGCGGCGGCTCGGCGGGAGGTCCGGGCCCGTGCAGTGCCAGACCCCGTCCTCACGGCGGAGTCTGCCCGCGGCCACGGCGGAGTCGACCACCTCGGTCACCAGGAGGGGGTTGCCCAGGGTGAGCCGCCACAGGCCCTCCAGGGTCGCGGCGACGACATGTCCGCCGAGCCGGTGGTGGACGGCCTCGGCCATCGCCGAGCGGTCGAACGCGCCGATCTCCAGCCGCTCCACGGACCGTTCGACCCAGAGTCTGCTGATCCCGTCGGCCGCGTGGGCCCCGGCCTCCGTGGCGGCGACCAGGGTCACGCGGCCGTCCGTGACCAGTCCGCGGAGCCGGGCGGCGGGCGCCGCGGCGAGGAGGTGCGCGTCGTCGAGTCCGAGCACGAACCGCCCGCCGGGGTAGGCGGCGTCGAGGAAGTGCGCGGGGATGCCCAGCGACTCGCCCACGTACCCGTCGGCCCAGTCGGCCAGCAGCGCCGAGGTCTCCTCCTCGCCGCGCCCGGCGCCGCTCAGCCACCGCACCTCGGCGCCGTCCTCCGCCGCCCGGCGCAGCGCGGCCCGCAGGAGCCGGCTCTTGCCGACGCCGGGCCCTCCGTCGAGCAGGACGCCCCGCCCCCTGCCGACCGCGGAGCCGATCCTCCGCAGTTCGGTGTCCCGGCCGACCAGGGACCACTCGGTCACGGTCTCCTCCGCCATCTCTCCGCGCCCGCCCCCACCAGGCCCCGCGGGGCCTCTCGTTCCGGTCCCGAAGGGGACGTCACACCTGCAAGGTCCCCCGGGCGACGACCACGGCGGCCCCGCCCACCTCGACGGATCCGATCTCCTCCGCGGTGCCCCGGACGGTGGCGATCATCGTCGACGGCCGTCCCATCTCGACGCCCTGGAGGATCTCGACCCGCTGCCCGAAGTCGCCCCACCCGTACCGCGCGAGATGGATCGCGAGGGGTCCCGCGGCCGAGCCCGTCGCCGCGTCCTCGGCCACGCCGTACGCGGGCGAGAACATCCGGCTGCGCCAGTGCGCACCGGCCGGGGCGAAGCAGTTGGCCGCCATGTCGGGGAACTTGGCGAGCGCGAGGAGGTCGGGCCGTACCGCCGAGAGCGCCGCGACGTCGGGCAGCCCCACGAAGACGTGCCGGGGCCCGTTGCGGTAGGCGTCCACCGGCAGGGTGGAGGAGTCCAGGCCGAGCGCGGCGAGCAGTTCGCCGGCGTACTCGTACGGTTCCCAGGTGGGGATCGGCTGGCGCATGCGGACGGCGGTGATCCGGCCGTCGGCCCGGTCCAGTTCGAAGGGGATCACGCCCATGGCGGTCTCCAGCATCAGCCGGTCGTCCGTGCGGTGCTCGCCGAGCACGGCGGCCGTGCCCAGCATGGGATGGCCCGCGAAGGGCAGTTCGTTCACCGGGGTGAAGATCCGTATGCGGGCGTCCCCGCCCTTCTCCGCCGGGAGTACGAACGTGACTTCCGAAAGGTTCATCTCCCGGGCGATTTTCTGCATGCGTTCGGCGGGAATATCGAAAGCGTCGAAGAAGACGGCGACCGGATTGCCTTCCAACGGAGTTTCCGTGAAGGCGTCAGCAACTACGTATGGATGCATTTCGGTGAAGCTACCAGCGGGCTTCCGCCGCGCCAAGCAATCCCCACTGCGGCACCGGCCGGTCCTCCGGTGTCCAACTGCCGGTTTCCCACAGTCGTGCAGGCTGCTCGGGGACGCTGTCCTGAGTGGCGGAAGCCTGGCCCGGGATGCCCGTGGACACCGTTCCACCGAGGAAGAAGGGGTCAGTATAGGAAAAGTATAGTCTGCCGCCGCCTGCGTATAGAAGCAAAACGGATGATGGTCCGGATAGGTGAGCCCGACAGCCGCTCAGAAGACTGAAGGGAGAATGTGCATCGATGCCCGCCGCTGACGCCACAAAACTCTTACTCAGGGACTTTTCACACTCTGCGGATCCCGACACACCGGTGACCGAGATGGTGCCGGTGGAACTTTTGCTCCCGGCGGATTCCCCTCGGATCGGCGGCGAGATAAGCAGCCACGTACAGACGCTCACGGAGACGGCGGGAATCCTGCCGCCGATCACCGTCCACCGGTCCACCATGCGGATCATCGACGGTATGCACCGGGTGCGTTCGGCGATCCTCCGCGGTGAGCACACCATACGCGTGAACTTCTTCGACGGCACCGAGCAGGACGCGTTCGTGCTCGGCGTACGGCTCAATGTCGGCCACGGTCTGCCGCTCACCCTGGCGGAGCGCCGGAGCGCCGCCGCGCGCATCGTGGTCTCCCACCCGCAGTGGTCGGACCGTGCGATCGCCTCCGCCACCGGGCTCTCCCCCAAGACCGTCGGCGAGGTGCGCAAGCGCACCGTGGACGCGGCGCACCAGCCGCTCGTGCGGGTCGGCAGGGACGGCCGGGCCCGGCCGCTGAACAGCGAACACGGCCGCCGGCTGGCCGCCGAATACCTGAGCGCCAATCCGGCCGGATCCCTCCGTGAGGTCGCCAAGTTCGCCGGCATCTCCCCGGAGACCGTCCGTGACGTACGGGAGAAACTGAGACGCGGCCAGGACCCCGTTCTCGTACGGCACAAATTCCCCGCCGCCGGGAAATCCGTGCCGAGGGACACGCGCCGGGAGGCCGGGGACGCGAACACCAGGAAGGACCGGAACACCAGGAACGGCCCGCCCGGCACCCTGCATCACCTGCCGCCCAAAGCGGGACGGCAGGCATTGGCCATTCTGCGCAAGGACCCCTCCCTGCGCTTCACCGAGGCAGGCCGGTTCATGCTGCGGCTGCTCGACGCCCAGTCCCTCTATGCCAATCGGCACGAGCAGTTGATCGACACCCTTCCGGAACACGCGCTGACCGCACTGTCCGAGGCCGCTCGTGAATGTGCCGCCACCTGGAGCGAACTGGCGGGACGACTGGAGGAGAGATCCCAGCGCGCCTCCCCCGCCCCCAGGTGAGCGAAGAAATCCGTATCCGTTGACAAGGAGTCACCGTGTCGCGAGTGGTCAACCCGGTTCTGGATCTTCCGTTCGACGCGCAGCCCGACCCCGACGAGTTCATCCGTGCCGCGATGGAATGGCATTTCAGCCCGGACACGGGCTCGCCGTACTGGCTGGAACGCGCGAAAACCCTGGAGTTCGATCCCCGGAACGACATCAAGAGCCATGACGATCTCAAGCTCTTCCCGAACATCGTCAACGAGCTGCGTGAGGTACGGGCCCAGGATCTCGTCCCGCGCGGCTACGGGGACGCCCCCGAGATCGTGGGCGTCTTCGAGAGCGGCGGCACCACCGGCGCGCCGAAGCGCGTCGTCTGCCTGAGCGACTGGCTGGACCGGATGGTCGCCTGGAGCAACGCCAACCTCGACGCTCACGGATTCCCCCGGGGCGCGCACTGGCTCGGGATCACCCCCACCGGACCGCACATCGTCGGCCGGCTGTTCGCCCGCTCGGCGGCCACGCACGGCACCATGGGCCACACCGTCGATCTCGACCCGCGCTGGGTGAAACGGCTCATCGCCGAGGGCAGACCCGAGCAGGCGGACGCCTACGCCGAACACATCATCGACCAGGCCGCGTTCGTGCTGCGGACCCAGGACATCGGCGTCATGGCGATCACGCCCCCGCTGCTGGAGCGGCTGGCGCGCCGGGACGAACTCGTCGATCTGGTCAACCGGAAGGTACGGGCGATCAGATGGGGCGGCACCCAGATGGACGCCGACACCCGCCATCTCTACCGCACCGAGGTCTTCCCCGACGTCACGCTCTACGGCCACTACGGGAGCACCACGATCCTCGGCATCGCCGGCCAGCGGCTCGGGCTGACCGACGACGACCCGTGCGTCTTCGACACGTTCTCCCCGTACGTCACCTTCTCCGTCGTCAACCCGGAGACCAAGCGGGTCGTCCGGTACGGCGAGCGCGGCCAGGTCGTGATGAACCACGTCAGCAAGGCGCTGCTGCTGCCCAACAACCTGGAGCGCGATCTCGCCACCCGCGTCGCCCCGCTGCCCGGCAACATCGGGGACGCGGTCGCCGACATCGCCCCGGTGACGCACTTCGAGGACGAGGCCGTCATCGAGGGGGTCTACTGATGAGCGGTCCGCGTACCGACACGGCCGTCGATCCGGTACGGCTGGACGCGCTGGGCCCCGCCGGCGTCTACCGCTCCCGCAAGCACCAGGACATCAAGGACGTGGCGGGCCGGACCGTCGCCGAACTGGGCCTGGTCCCCACGCTGTTCGTCACCCGGGCCATGAACGCGCTGCACAAGGCGGCGCCCCTCTCCCCGGACGCCCGGATCGCGGCGATCGCCCGGGCCGGCGCCCTCTTCGCGACGGCCACCCTCGGCGGCCTGTCCGTGGCGGAGTACGAGTACCGGGTGAGCCGGGTCTCCGGGCTGCCGATCTCGGTGATCCGGGCCGCCACCCGCACCGCCGCGCACCGGGCGGCGCACGTGTACGACAGCGTGCAGTACGCCCGGCCCGCCGGATCGGTCGGCGGCTGGCGCGATCCGCTCACCCGCACCGGCCGGGCCGTGTGGGCCCGGCGCGGCGACGTCCTCGCCGTCCATGTCTCCGGGGTCCATCCGGGCGCGCACAGTCTGTGGCTGGAAGCGCTCGCGCTGGGCTTCCGGGTCGCCGTACGCCCCACGCGCCGGGAACCCTTCACCGCGCACCGGCTCATCATCGCCCTGCGGGAGGCCGGGTTCGGTCCTGACCAGGTCGTGCTGCTCCCCACCGAGCAGGAAGCCGGCGAGGCCATGCTGCGCGGCGCCGATCTGGCGTACGGGGGCGACGACATCGTCCGCAGGTTCGACGACGACCCCACGATCCTGCGCCAGCAGCCGGGCCGGTCCAAGATCCTGCTGACCGCCGGGACGGACTGGCGCCGCCATCTGGACATGATCGTCGACTCGGTGGGCCACCACGGCGGCACGGGGTGCGTGAACGCCACGGCGGTGCTGGTCGAGGGGGATCCCGCACCCGTGGCCGAGGCCTTGGCGCAGCGGCTCGCCACCCTGCCCAGCCTGCCGCCGGAGGACGAGAAGGCGGTGCTCCCCGTACAGGCGGTCGCCCCCGCCCGCGCGCTGGAGCGGTACGTGCTCTCCAACGCCTCGGGGACCCGGGCCTGGCTGGGGGGCTCCGGCTTCGTGGACGAGCTGGGCGACGGCGGCGCGGTGCTCCGTCCCACCGTCCACCAGGTCGACCGGTCGGACGCGCCGCAGGTCGGTATCGAACTCCCCTACCCGTGCGTGTGGGTGGCGCCCTGGACCCGCGCCGAGGGCATCGCCCCGCTGCTGGACACGCTGGTCCTCACCGCGGTCACCGAGGACGAACAGCTCGTCGACGCCCTGGTGGACGAGCCGACGATCGGCAATCTGTATCTCGGCGGCCACCCGACCCACTGGACGGACATCGGGATGCCCCACGACGGATATCTCTCCGACTTCCTCATGCGGACGAAGACCGTCATCCGGGACTGACGCCGACACGGGCCCGGACAGGGCAAGGGGCGCCCGGCCACATGGTGGCCG
>NZ_JBHZDA010000138.1:0-12036 GCF_042755665.1 Streptomyces sp. NPDC059142 | reverse complement strand
GGCGGTCGTCCTCACCGTCCGAACCCGCGGCCTTCGCATCCCGTGGCCCGCCGGCCGCCCGGTCCCGCGGTCCCGACACGGGCCTCGCGGCCTCGCGGCCTCAGCGCACGAGCAGCAGGACCACCAGGACCACCAGGCCCGCCGCCGACGGGGCGATGACCTCGTAGGCCCAGCGGACCACCGGGGCGCCCTGGGCCGTGGGGCGGCCGGCGGACCGTTCCGCCAGGTCCCGGAGGTCGGCGGTGGTGCGGTCCGCCGTGGCCATACGGGCCTGGTGGTCCGTGACATCCACGTTGACCGAGGTCCTGCCGTGCGGGTCGTCGCCCGCTCTGCGGGTCTGCGTGCGGGCGGCGCGCTTGCGCTGGCGCAGGGAGACGGGGACGGCCCAGAGCTGGAACTTCCCGTTGTCCCGCGTGAACGCCTCGCACGAGTACGAGGCCCGTATGTCCGTGACCGAACCCCACGGCAGGACGATCGTCCTGAACGGGTTCCTGATACGGAGCCGGTCCGCGCCCGCGAAGACCGCGGGGCGCAGGGTGAACGCGACGATCAGCGGCAGGGCGCAGAGCATCCCGGCGAGCGCCAGCCACGGCGTGCTGCCCGTGCCCCGGACGAGCGCGTCGATGCCGATCCACAGGACGAGCGCGAGCAGCAGGGCGCCGCCCACGATCCCGCCGCCGGACCGGAAGACACGGTCGGCGTAGGCCGGCTGGTCCGGCTCGCCCCCACCGGTGGCGCCGCCGGACGCGGCGTCCGAGGCGCGGCCGGGAGCGGCGCCGGACTCGGCGGCGGGCCCGGAGCCGGCGGCGGACCCGGATTCGGAACCCGGTGTGGAGCCGGGCTCGGGCGCGGGGTCGGGGGCAGAGCTCGTCATACGTCCGATTCTGCCGTACGGCTCCGACAGTCGCGGCCCCCGTCCCCCCGCCCACGCACGCGCACCCACGGCGCGCCCTCGCATGAGCACCGGGGCACAGCCCGGGTCACAGCTCGGAAACAGCCCCTTCGAGGAACCTCACACCCCCTGTACAGGTCGCTACGCGCGTAGATATGCTCATCTGGTGACCATGCCCACCATCACCCCCGCATTCGCTGACGTGACCGCGTCCGACAGCACATTGCGCCGCTTCCTGCACGGGCTGCCCGGCGTCGACGCCGTCGGCCTGGAGGCCCGCGCCGCCGCGCTCGGTACGCGTTCGATCAAGACCACGGCCAAGGCGTACGCCATCGATCTGGCGATCTCCATGATCGACCTGACGACGCTCGAAGGCGCGGACACCCCCGGCAAGGTCCGGGCGCTCGCCGCCAAGGCCGTACGGCCCGATCCGACCGACCGCACGACGCCCGCGACCGCCGCCGTCTGCGTCTACCCGGACATGGCGGAGACCGCGGTCGCCGCGCTCGCCGGGTCCGGGGTGAAGGTCGCCTCCGTCGCCACCGCCTTCCCGGCCGGCCGCGCCGCGCTCGGCGTGAAGCTCGCCGACACGCGCGACGCCGTGGCCGCGGGCGCCGACGAGATCGACATGGTCATCGATCGCGGCGCGTTCCTCGCGGGGCACTACCTCAAGGTGTACGAGGAGATCCGCGCCGTGAAGGAGGCGGCGGGGTCCGCCCGGCTCAAGGTGATCTTCGAGACCGGCGAGCTGTCCACGTACGACAACATCCGCCGCGCGTCCTGGCTCGGCATGATGGCGGGCGCGGACTTCATCAAGACGTCGACCGGCAAGGTCGGGGTCAACGCCACCCCCGCCAACACGCTGCTGATGCTGGAGGCCGTACGCGACTTCCGCGCGCAGACCGGCGTGCAGATCGGGGTGAAGCCCGCGGGCGGCATCCGTTCGACGAAGGACGCGGTCAAGTTCCTCGTACTGGTCAACGAGACCGTGGGCGCGGACTGGCTGGACAACCACTGGTTCCGCTTCGGCGCCTCCAGTCTGCTGAACGACCTGCTGATGCAGCGTCAGAAGCTCAGCACCGGCCGGTACTCCGGCCCCGATTACGTCACGGTGGACTGAGGCAGAGATGGCATCCCAGAGCACACCCGAGAGCACGTCGCGCACCACCCCGGCGCACCCCTTCGCGTACGCGCCCGCCCCCGAGTCCCGCTCGGTCGTCGACATCGCGCCCTCCTACGGGCTGTTCATCGACGGCGAGTTCGGCGAGGCGGCCGACGGCAAGGTCTTCAAGACCGTCAGCCCGTCCACCGAGGAGGTGCTGTCCGAGGTCGCGCAGGCCGGTGCGGACGACGTCGACCGCGCCGTGCGGGCCGCCCGCAAGGCGTTCGAGAAGTGGTCGGCCCTGCCCGGCGCCGAGCGGGCCAAGTACCTCTTCCGTATCGCACGGATCATCCAGGAGCGCTCGCGCGAACTGGCCGTGCTGGAGACCCTCGACAACGGCAAGCCGATCAAGGAGACCCGCGACGCGGACCTCCCGCTGGTCGCCGCGCACTTCTTCTACTACGCGGGCTGGGCCGACAAGCTCGACCACGCCGGCTACGGGGCCGCCCCGCGCCCGCTCGGGGTCGCCGGGCAGATCATCCCCTGGAACTTCCCGCTCCTCATGCTCGCGTGGAAGATCGCCCCGGCGCTCGCCACCGGCAACACGGTCGTCCTCAAGCCCGCCGAGACGACCCCGCTCTCCGCGCTCTTCTTCGCGGACATCTGCCGCCAGGCCGGGCTCCCCAAGGGCGTCGTCAACATCATCACCGGCGACGGGACGACGGGCGCGGCGCTCGTCGGCCACCCGGGCATCGACAAGGTCGCCTTCACCGGTTCGACCGCCGTCGGCAAGGCCATCGCCCGCGAGATCGCCGGCACGGGGAAGCGGGCCACGCTCGAACTGGGCGGCAAGGGCGCGAACATCGTCTTCGACGACGCCCCGGTCGACCAGGCCGTCGAGGGCATCGTCACGGGCATCTTCTTCAACCAGGGCCAGGTCTGCTGCGCGGGCTCCCGGCTGCTCGTCCAGGAGTCGGTCCACGACGAGGTGCTGGACGCGCTCAAGCGCCGGCTGTCCACGCTGCGCGTGGGCGACCCGCTGGACAAGAACACCGACCTGGGCGCGATCAACTCCGCGGAGCAGCTCGCCCGGATCCGGGCGCTGGCCGAGACGGGCGAGGCGGAGGGCGCGGAGCGCTGGTCGCCCGCGTGCGAACTGCCGTCGGCCGGCTACTGGTTCGCGCCGACGCTCTTCACCAACGTCACGCAGGCGCACACCATCGCCCGGGACGAGATCTTCGGCCCGGTGCTGTCGGTGCTGACGTTCCGTACCCCGGACGAGGCCGTGGCCAAGGCCAACAACACGCAGTACGGCCTCTCCGCGGGCATCTGGACGGAGAAGGGCTCGCGCATCCTCGCGGTCGCGAACAAGCTCCG
The DNA here is from genome assembly GCF_042755665.1 of Streptomyces sp. NPDC059142. NCBI lineage: Bacteria > Bacillati > Actinomycetota > Actinomycetes > Kitasatosporales > Streptomycetaceae > Streptomyces > Streptomyces sp. NPDC059142. The sequence continues at coordinate 8,665 of NZ_JBHZDA010000138.1, read as the reverse complement.
GGCGGGCGTCGTCTGGGCCAACACGTTCAACAAGTTCGACCCGACCTCGCCGTTCGGCGGCTACAAGGAGTCGGGTTACGGCCGCGAGGGCGGTCGCCACGGCCTGGAGGCGTACCTCGATGTCTAAGGAATCCGCCGGCACCGTCACCGGCCGGCTCAATGTCTTCAAGACCTACAAGCTGTACGTAGGGGGCAAGTTCCCCCGGAGCGAGAGCGGTCGGGTGTACGAAGTGACCGACTCGAAGGGCACCTGGCTGGCCAACGCCCCGCAGTCCTCCCGCAAGGACGCCCGGGACGCGGTCGTCGCGGCCCGTAAGGCGTTCGGCGGCTGGTCGGGCGCGACGGCGTACAACCGGGGCCAGATCCTCTACCGCGTCGCCGAGATGCTGGAGGGCCGCCGGGAGCAGTTCGTACGGGAGGTCGCCGAGGCCGAGGGCCTGTCGAAGGCGAAGGCGGCGGCCGTGGTGGACGCGGCGGTCGACCGCTGGGTCTGGTACGCGGGGTGGACGGACAAGATCGCCCAGATCGCGGGCGGGGCGAACCCGGTCGCGGGGCCGTTCTTCAACCTCTCGACGCCCGAGCCGAGCGGTGTCGTCGCGGTCCTGGCACCGCGTGAGTCGTCGTTCCTCGGCCTGGTCTCGGTGATCGCCCCGGTGATCGCGACGGGCAACACGGCGGTGGTCGTGGCGAGCGAGACGTCCCCGCTGCCCGCGCTCTCGCTGGGCGAGGTGCTGGCCACGTCGGACCTGCCGGGCGGGGTGGTCAACATCCTCTCCGGCCGTACGGCGGAGATCGCGGCACCCCTCGCCGCGCACCAGGACGTCAACGGGATCGACCTGACCGGCGCGGACGAGACGCTGGCCAAGGAGCTGGAGATCGCCGCGGCCGACAACCTCAAGCGCGTACGGCGCCCGCGCCCCCAGGACACCACGGAGTGGACTGCCGACCCCGGCACGCACCGCCTGACGGCCTTCCTGGAGACGAAGACGGTCTGGCACCCGACGGGCAGCCTGGGCGCGTCGGGCTCGGCGTACTGAGTCGGCGTACCGAACCGTCCACGCGAAGCTCTGTTTCCCCTCGTTCGAGGGGAAACAGAGCTTTCTTCATGCACAGCACTCGACGGTGACCGACGACGAAGCGAAGCGCAGGCTCGGTCCGGTGTCGCCGGCACGGCGAAGACGCTGTAGTCACCATCACCGTTGTGCACTTGGGCCGCAGAGGTTGACAGCGGCCCTGACACCGCTCACCCCGGCAGCGCCCCCGTCACCTGGCCCACCACCGGTCCCACCAGCGGCATGTCCTTGAGCGCGCCGCTCCCCTTGCTCAGCGGGTCGGTGAGCGGGGCCGTGGAGATCGGCTTGAAGTCGGCCACCTGGGTGCCCAGCGCGTTGTCCAGCGGGTCGACGCCCGTGCCGGCCAGGGGGTTGAGCTTGAGGGAGGTGATCGGGTTCAGGGCGCCCGCCACCCCGTAGCCGAGCGCCCCCGTGAGGGCCTGGCCCGCCGCCTGGCCCGACTCGGCGATCTGCGACTCCGTGTCGGAGGAGGAGGCGGGTGCGGGTGCCGGGGCCGCGTGGGCCGCCGCGCCGCCCAGACCGAGGGCCGCGCCCGCCGCCGTGAGGGTGAGGCCGGCGCGCAGCAGGGTGCGACGCGGGGCGGGGGGAAGTGCGTGACGTGCCATGAGATGTCCTGCCTGGCCGGATCGAGCAAGCCGGTTGGTGGTGTTGAGTGATCGAAGCGGCACTCAGCGTAGTCGACGCTCCGTCCGCGGTATCGGAAAACCCGCCAAATCGACCACCGGAACTCGCCTGATCGCCCCCAGGGGTTCACCGTACGGACGGATGCCGCACACTGGTGTCCCGTGAGCTCTCCCACTCTTCCGCCCCGCGTCGTGCTGCTCGCGGGGCCGTCCGGCTCCGGAAAGTCGTCTCTCGCCGCCCGTACGGGTCTGCCCGTGCTGCGCCTCGACGACTTCTACAAGGAGGGCGACGACCCGACGCTGCCACTGGTCCCCGACAGTCCGGACATCGACTGGGACTCCGTGCGTTCCTGGGACGAGGACGCCGCGGTCGCCGCGATCGTGGAGCTGTGCCGTACGGGCCGTACGACCGTTCCCGTGTACTCCATCGCGACCAGTTCACGGGTGGACACGGAGGCGCTGGACGTGGAAGGGGCGCCGCTGTTCCTCGCGGAGGGCATCTTCGCCGCGGACATCGTCGCGCGCTGCCGGGAGCTGGGGGTGCTGGCCGACGCGCTCTGTCTGCGGGGCCGGCCGTCGACCACGTTCCGGCGGCGTCTCGCGCGCGATCTGCGCGAGGGGCGAAAGTCGGTGCCGTTCCTGCTGCGGCGCGGGTGGCGGCTGATGCGCGCCGAGCGCGCGATCGTCGAACGGCAGACGGCGCTGGGCGCCCACCCGTGCGCCAAGCCGGAGGCGCTGGAGCGGATCGGCGCGGCGGCGGCCGGGCGGCGCCTCACGCCGCGTGCCGCACGGGACGCCGCGCTGGCGGCCGAGCCCACGGCCACCACCCGGACCGGCACCACCTGACCGGCACCGTCCTGACCGGCACCGTCCGACCGGCGCCCACGCACACGAAAGCGGGGCCGTACCGGCCCCCCAGCCCGTACGGTCCCGCTTCCTTTTTCGTGTTCCCCCATGGGTCACCGCAGTTCCCCCGCGGCTTTTACCTTTCCCCCGTTTCCCCCCTGTTCCCCGTGGTTTCCCCCCGGTCCCCACGGGTCCTCCCCCGAACCCCCCGTATTTCCCCCGTGCTTCCGCCGTCTCCCCCGAAACGACGGACCCCCCGCATTCCCCCGTGCTCCCCCCACTGCCCTCAGGCGACCAGTTCGCCGAAGGACTCCTCCTCGTCACGGCCGAAGCTGAGGACCTCGTCCTCGCGCAGCCGGCGGAGCGACCGCCAGATGCTCGACTTCACCGTGCCGACACTGATGTCGAGGATGTCCGCGATCTCCGGATCCGTGCGGCCCTCGTAGTAGCGCAGGACGAGCATCGTCCGCTGGAGTTCTGGCAGCCGGGCGAGCGCCTGCCAGAGCACGGCGCGCAGCTCCGTGCCGCGCATCGCGTCCGTGTCGCCCGCCGTCTCCGGCAGCTCCTCCGTCGGGTACTCGTTGAGCTTGCGCCTGCGCCAGGCGCTGATGTGCAGATTGGTCATCGTGCGGCGGAGGTAGCCCCCGACCGCCGCCTTGTCACTGATCCTGTCCCAGGCCCGGTACGTGGAGAACAGGGCGCTCTGGAGCAGGTCTTCGGCCTCGAACCGGTCCCCGGTCAGGTGGTAGGCCGTCGCGTACAGGGAGGCGCGGCGCTCCTGGACGTAGGCGGTGAACGCCGCTTCGGCGTCCGCCGTCCCGGCCGGAGCCGTCCGCTCCCCCGTGGCCCCCGTGGCCTCCCCGTACGCGACTGTCCCGCCGCCCGCCTGGGGCGCGTCAACCACCGTCATGTACGACGGCTTGTGCTGACGCCCGGCGCCGCGAACGCACCCCCGCCCGTTCACGGCGCCGGACTTCTCCGTACTCCTGGCGACGTCGTGAAGACGCGTGACCACTGCGCTTGAGGTCGTTCCGTGCAGTGCGTTCATCCCGCGCCCCCCGTCGGTTGGAGTCTCTTCGTTCCGTGTGGCAATGAGCTTGCCGGGGCAGTTTCATGGCCCTGTCCCCCGACTGTCACAGCCGTGTCACAGGGGCCTGTGGCACGCAACGGTCGAACTCCGGTCCCCCCATGGGACACAATGACCTCCGTGCCTTTTCTGCTGCTGATCGAGGACGACGACGCCATCCGCACGGCCCTCGAACTCTCCCTGTCACGCCAGGGCCACCGGGTGGCCACCGCGGCGACGGGTGAGGACGGCCTGAAACTGCTCCGCGAGCAGCGGCCGGATCTGATCGTGCTGGATGTGATGCTGCCCGGGATCGACGGCTTCGAGGTCTGCCGCCGGATCCGCCGTACCGACCAGTTGCCGATCATCCTGTTGACCGCGCGCAACGACGACATCGACGTGGTGGTCGGGCTGGAGTCCGGCGCCGACGACTACGTGGTGAAACCGGTGCAGGGCCGGGTGCTGGACGCCCGGATCCGCGCCGTGCTGCGCCGTGGTGAGCGCGAGTCCACGGACTCCGCGACCTTCGGGAGCCTGGTGATCGACCGCTCCGCGATGACGGTGACCAAGAACGGCGAGGACCTCCAGCTCACGCCGACCGAGCTGCGGCTGCTGCTGGAGCTGAGCCGGCGGCCCGGACAGGCGCTGTCGCGCCAGCAGTTGCTGCGGCTGGTGTGGGAGCACGACTATCTCGGGGACTCTCGGCTGGTGGACGCGTGCGTGCAGCGGCTGCGCGCCAAGGTGGAGGACGTGCCGTCCTCGCCGACGCTGATCCGTACCGTGCGCGGGGTGGGCTACCGGCTGGACACGCCTTCGTGAGTGACGTGCCCAGGGGGGACGGGCCGGAGACCGGTCCGGAGAAGAACGAGCGGGCCGGCGACGTCGGTCCCGCGGGTACGGAGCCGTGCCAGGACCAGGGGTCCGCGGACCAGGCTGTGGACCCGTACGTCCGTCCGCGGCGCGGCAGCCCGGCCGCGGGCAAGGGCGGTACGGCCAGGAAGGCGTTCCTGGCCGGGCTCCGCTGGACCAGCCTGCGGCTGCGGCTCGTCATCGTCTTCGGGGCGGTGGCGCTGACCGCGGCCGTCTCCGCGTCGGGGATCGCGTACTGGCTCAACCGCCAGGCGGTGCTGACCCGTACGCAGGACTCGGCGCTCAACGACTTCCAGCAGGAGATGCAGAGCCGCGCCGCCGAGCTGCCGCTCTGGCCGCAGCAGGGCGATCTCCAGAACACCGCCGAGCGGATGGCGGGCGACAACTCCGGTTACAGCGTGGTGCTGATCGCCGCGCGGGACAAGGGGAAGCCGATCGTCGGCGCCTCCGACCCCGACCTGTTCACCATGGACGACGTGCCGGACTCGCTGCGGGACGCGGTGAACGACCGGCAGCGGGTCACGGCGTCCAACAAGTACCCGTACCACGTGTTCTGGCAGCGCACCGAGCGCGGCGGCACCCCCTATCTGGTGGGCGGGACGCGGATCATCGGCGGCGGCCCCACCGGCTACATGTTCAAGTCGCTCGACCAGGAGCAGGCGGACCTCAACTCGCTGGCCTGGTCGCTGGGGATCGCCACGACGCTCGCGCTGATCGGATCCGCGCTGCTCGCGCAGGCCGCGGCGGAGACCGTGCTCAAGCCGGTGCAGCGGCTCGGGGAGGCGGCGCGGCAGCTCGGCGAGGGCAAGTTCGGGACGCGGCTGCGGGTGTCGGGCTCGGACGAGCTGGCGGATCTGTCCCGTACGTTCAACAGCGCCGCCGAGTCCTTGCAGAAGAAGGTCGCGGACATGAGCGCGCGGGAGGAGTCGAGCCGCCGCTTCGTCGCGGACATGTCGCACGAGCTGCGCACCCCGCTGACCGCGCTCACCGCCGTGACGGAGGTCCTGGAGGAGGAGGCCGACAGCCTGGACCCGATGATCGCGCCGGCGGTGACGCTGGTGGTGAGCGAGACCCGGCGGCTCAACGTACTCGTCGAGAACCTGATGGAGGTCACCCGCTTCGACGCGGGTACGGCGCGGCTCGTGCTGGACGATGTCGATGTGGCGGACCAGGTCACGGCGTGCATCGACGCGCGCGCCTGGCTGGACGCGGTGGAGCTGGACGCCGAGCGCGGCATCATGGCGCGGCTCGATCCGCGCCGGCTCGACGTGATCCTGGCGAATCTGATCGGCAACGCGCTCAAGCACGGCGGTTCGCCGGTACGGGTGGCGGTGCGGACCGAGGGCGACGAACTGGTCATCGAGGTACGGGACCACGGTCCGGGCATCCCCGAGGACGTGCTGCCGCATGTCTTCGACCGCTTCTACAAGGCGAGCGCGTCCCGGCCTCGTTCGGAGGGCAGCGGGCTCGGCCTGTCGATCGCCATGGAGAACGCGCACATCCACGGCGGGGACATCACGGCGACGAACGTGCCGGACGGCGGTGCGATGTTCGTGCTGCGGCTGCCGCGCGACAGCGGGGAGGAGCCGGACCGGGACCGTGGTCCCGGGACCGGGGACACGGAGCGGGGAGAGGCGGGCGGAACACCGTGACGCGGGGGAAGAGGGCGGGGCGTTCCGCGAGGAGCCGCCGTCCGCACGCAGGTACGGTCGGGCGGTTCGCCGGGGTGGTCGCGCTCGTCGCGCTCGCCGCCGGGTGCGGGATCAGGACCACGTCCGTACCGGTGGACGCCGGGCCCGCGCCGTCGCGGATGCCGTGCGAGATCGCCGGGAAGGATGTCGTCGCACAGTCGGAGTCCGGCGTTCCGGTCCGGGTCTATCTGGTGTGCGCCTCCGGTCTCGCGTCCGTCGGGCGTACGGCCGGTATCCCGGCGGGCACGGCCGCCGAGGCCCGGGTGGGCGCCGCGCAGGCGCTGGTGGACGCGTTGCAGGCCCAGCCGTCCGCCGCCGAGCGCGAGGCCGGGTTCACCACGTCCGTACGGGGGCCGCTGACCGTCTCCGCCGCACACGGCGGCGACCCGGCCGGGGCGCTGCGCCTCAGCCGGCAGCCGGAGGATCTGCCGGCCGCGGCGCTCGCCCAGATCGTCTGCACCTTCGCGGAGAGCGGGGGCTCGGACGGCCGGGTCGTCCTGGGCGGGCCGGGCGCGTACCCGACGCGTACCTACGTCTGCGACCAGGAGACGAAGCGTCATCCGGACGCCGATGTGCCGACCCTGGCCCCGAGCGCGAGCGCGAGCCCGAGCGACGGCTGAACCGCGCCGCCCCACGGCGCGCGGAAGCGGGGCTTGCCCTCCACAGGCGTAATGAGCGGCCCCGCGGCTCGGCCCGGCCATGCTCTCCCCGTGAGCGGCGGCGGAGCGGACGAGACCAGGCTGAACCGGCTGACCGCCCTGTCGGACGGGATCTTCGCGATCGCCATGACACTGCTGGTGCTGGACATCCAGGTGACCGCGGGGCTGGACACGGCCGGGTTCCACGCCATGGTGCGGGGGCTGTTCTCCCACGTGGGCGCGTACGCGCTCAGCTTCACGATCATCGCCGGGGTCTGGCGCGACCACCACCGGATCCTGGGGCTCGCGCGGGGCCTGGACGCGCTCTCCGGCCGGCTGGTGCTGATGGGGCTGGGGGTCATCGCGCTGCTGCCCTTCCCCACCACGCTGCTGTCCGAGTACGCGTCCCAGCCGCTCTCCGTGGCGGTCTACGCCTGCACGATCATCGTCATCGACCTGCTCCAGCTCGCGCTGCTCCTCTCCATCCGGCGCGCCCCCGGGACGGCCCGTCCCGATGTGCGGCGCACCGGCCGGAACATCGCCGCGGACCTGGGCTCGACCGCGCTGGTCTTCGGGGCGACGGTGCCGGTCGCCTTCCTCGTCTCGCCCGCGGCGGCGCTCTGGTGCTGGCTGGTGCTGATCCCCCTCAAGGTCGCGCTCGGCCGCCACGAGGCCCTCCGCGCCCTCACCCGCACGTTCGAGTGAGGTGTCCGCGCCGGCCCGCCGGGCGGGTGACACCGGTCTCAACCGTGCGTTGCCCCGGTCCGCCCGGAACCGATGACGCGGCGCGCCGCGTCTTGGGAAGCGTGCGTCAAGGTCCGGGCGGCAATGCCGTCTTCCGCTTCCGTGTGGCGGGGTTCGTATCCCTGCTCGTGCATCTCTCGCTGGTGGGGTGGGTGACGCTCCGCCCTCTCGATGTGATGTGGGTGAACGCGGCCAACCTGACGCCGTTCGCGGGCATCAGGGCCGATCTGGCCCTCGGGCCGCTGGAGGCCGCGCACCGGATCGGTGAGGGGCTGCTGCTGCTCGCCCCCGTCGGGGTGCTGCTGCCGCTGGTGGACGGCCGGATCGCCGTCTCCTGCTGGGCCTCCCTCACCCGTACGGTCACGGCGGGCGCGCTGCTCTCGCTCGGGATCGAGATGGCGCAGACCGTGGTGCCCGGCCGGGTCGTCGACGTCGATTCCCTGTTGCTCAACACCGTCGGGGTGGCGCTCGCCCATCTCGCGGTGGTGCCCGCGTGCCGGGCCAGGCTCCGCGCGGAGGGCCGGATGCGGCGCTCCCGTACGGTGCGCGGGGGGCCCTGGTCACCCCGTACCGCCGACGGCCGGGCCAGGGCCGGCGGGAGGACGGTGCTCCGGGGGTCGGCCTTCCGGAGGACCTCCGGGGGCGAGAACGTCCTGCGGGAGGAGAACCCTCAGGGGGTCACCCCGACGATTCCCAGGGTCGGGGTCGCCCCGTAGAGGGATGCTCCGCTCCCTCCGTCGCGCGACCATGGAACCATCGGGAGCACGGACAAGGGATGCTCCCCCGATGGTCTCGTGAAGGAGCCCACCATGGCCGGTCGTCTGGTCCGCCCCCGTCACGGACGCGTGCTCGGCGGGGTGTGCGCGGCGCTGGCACAGCGCTTCGGCACCTCCGCGAACACGATGCGCGTGATCTTCCTGGTCTCGTGTCTGCTGCCGGGACCCCAGTTCCTGCTCTACCTGGCGCTCTGGATACTGCTGCCCGGCGAGAAGCGGGCGTCGGCCTCCACGGCCTGGTAGCCCGGCCCGCCGGGCCCCGCGGGCGCCCGGGGGGGGTCCCCCGCTTCCGTACCCCGCACGCCCGTTCCGGCGCCCTCGTGCGCCCCTCAGGAGGA
>NZ_JBHZDA010000137.1:8640-13198 GCF_042755665.1 Streptomyces sp. NPDC059142 | reverse complement strand
GTCGGGGGGGTGCCGGGCGTGGGGGTGGAACCCCCGGCTCCCCGGCCCGGGGGGCCCGGGGGGCCCCCCCCCCCCCGCGGGGCTTTTCCGTGCACGCCCGCCGATTGGCCTGTGACGGGCATCACAAAGGCTCGGTGATCGGGTAAGACAACCAACATTCGGTACTACTTGTCTTGCTTTCCGATGAACGATATGTCAGTTCCTGATGTGAGTGTGATCGTCGGGGCATACGAAGCGATGCCCTACCTGATCCGCTGCCTGGAATCGGTGGAAGCCCAGACACTGGGCGCCGACCGTATCGAGCTCGTCGCCATCGACGACGGCTCGGCCGACGGCACGGGGGAATTCCTGGAAGAATTCGCGGCCCGCACGTCCATCCCGACCAGGGTGGTACGGCAGGCCAACTCGGGCGGCCCCAGCGGCCCGCGCAACGTGGGCCTCGGACTGGCCCGGGGGCGTTACGTCTTCTTCCTGGACGCCGACGACTATCTGGGGGAGGAAGCGCTGGAGCGCATGGTCACCGTGGCCGACCGCGCTCGTACGGACGTGGTGCTCGGCAAGGTGGTGGGGGTCGACCGGGGCGCCCCCAGCTCGATGTGGCGGCGTACGGCCGACCGCGTCGACGTCCACAACTCGCAGGTCGTCTACACGCTGAGCGCGCAGAAACTCTTCCGCCGCGCGCTGGTCGAGCGGCTGTGGCTGCGGTTCGACGAGGGGCTCAGGACCGGCGAGGACGCGCTCTTCACCATGGAGGCGTACCTCCGGGGCGACGGTGTCTCGGTCATCTCCGACTACACCTGCTACTACCTCGTCGGCAGGGACGACGGCAAGCATGTGACCAAGTCCGGTGACTACACGCACCGGTTCGCCGCCGTGACCGCCCTGATGACCCTCATCGCCGAACTGGAACCGGCCGGCCCCCGGCGCGACAGGCTGATGGTGCGCCCCTTCACGGTCGGGCTGATCCAGCAGTTCGCGCACGGCATCGTCAAGGACTCCGACGAGGTCAGGCGCCACAAGCTGGAGCTGGTCGGCCCCCTGATGGAGCGCTACTGGAATCCGGGGGTGGCGCGCCACATCAAGGTCGCCGAGCGGGTGCGGCTGGAGTGCGTGGCGCTCGGACGGCTCGATCTGCTCGCCGACGTCCTGGCGTTCATCAAGGCGGAGACGGTGCCCGAGGTGGTCCACCGGGGCCGTGCCCGCACCCCGTACCTCGTCCTGCCGCACTTCGGGGACCGCCGGTCCGGGCTGAAGGACGCCTCCTACGAGGTGACCGTACGGGACTGGGTCGGCAAGCCGGGGCTGCGCCCCATCGAGCCGCCGCAGGCCGCCCGCCGGCGCAGATCCCTGGCACGCAGGGTGGCGCGCCGGCTGCGTACCCAGGTACGGAACCTCGCGCCGCTGAGGAACCGTACCGCCTGAAGGAGTTGGCGCCGGAAACTGAGCGAATTGGCGCGAAATAGGGGGCGCGGCCGTTGGTACAAGGTCGCGTTCCTCCGCGTAAATGCTCTGTCAAGCGCCCTTTCACGCCCCCATGGCGCGCCCCTTCACCCTTCCGGGGTGACCGGTAGCAGACGACGCGGGGAAGCGTAGGTAAAATCGGACTGTCGGGCGACCCCCGGACAGCATCGCAATCACAGCAGGGGAATACAGGAACAGTGAAGGCTCTCGTACTGTCCGGTGGGGCAGGTACCCGACTGCGGCCCATTACGCACACATCGGCGAAGCAGCTCGTCCCCGTGGCGAACAAGCCGGTGCTCTTCTACGGTCTCGAAGCCATCGCCGAGGCGGGTATCACCGAGGTCGGCGTGATCGTCGGCGACACCGCGGAAGAGATCCGCGCGGCCGTCGGCGACGGCTCGCAGTTCGGTATCAAGGTGACGTACCTCCAGCAGGACGCGCCCCTCGGACTGGCGCACGCCGTCCTCATCGCCCGTGACTTCCTCGGCGACGACGACTTCGTGATGTACCTGGGCGACAACTTCATCGTCGGCGGCATCAGCGGTCTGGTGGACGGCTTCCGCGAGGACCGGCCCGCCGCGCAGATCCTGCTCACCAAGGTCCCCAACCCCACCTCCTTCGGCGTCGCCGAACTGGACGGCGAGGGACGGGTCGTGGCCCTGGAGGAGAAGCCGAAGAAGCCCAAGAGCGATCTCGCGCTCGTCGGCGTCTACCTCTTCACCCCGGCCGTCCACGAGGCCGTACGTTCCATCGAGCCGTCCTGGCGCGGCGAGCTGGAGATCACCCACGCCATCCAGTGGCTGATCGACCAGCAGCGCGACGTCCGCTCCACGACCATCTCCGGGTACTGGAAGGACACCGGCAACGTCACCGACATGCTGGAGGTCAACCGCTCGGTGCTGGAGACGGTGGAGCCGCACTGCGAGGGCACCGTCGACGAGGGCAGCGAGATCATAGGGCGTGTGAGGATCGAGAAGGGCGCGAAGGTCACCGGCAGCCGTATCCTCGGTCCCGTGATCATCGGCGCGGACACCGTGATCAGCGACGCGTACATCGGTCCCTTCACCTCGGTCTCCGAGGGGTGCACCATCGAGGACAGCGAGATCGAGTACTCCATCGTGCTGCGCGGCTCCTCGCTCACCGGCGTCCGCCGGGTGGAGGCGTCGCTGATCGGCCGCGACGTCGAGATCACCCCCGCGCCCCGTAACCCGTCCGCCCACCGACTCGTCCTCGGTGACCACAGCAAGGTGCAGATCTCCTCATGACGACGCACAGGATTCTCGTGACCGGCGGCGCCGGTTTCATCGGCTCGCACTACGTCCGTACGGTGCTCGGCCCGCAGGGCCCCGGCGACGTCGAGATCACGGTTCTCGACAAGCTCACCTACGCGGGAAATCCGGCCAATCTCGACCCGGTCCGCGAGCACCCCGGATTCCGCTTCGTGCAGGGCGACATCTGCGACCCCGACCTGGTCGGCAAGTTGATGGCCGAGCACGACCAGGTGGTGCACTTCGCCGCCGAGTCGCACGTGGACCGCTCCATCGACGGCGGCGCCGAGTTCGTCCGTACGAACGTGGTGGGCACCCACACGCTGATCGACGCCGCCCACCGGGCGGGCGTGAAGACCTTCGTGCACATCTCCACGGACGAGGTCTACGGTTCGATCGACGAGGGCTCCTGGCCCGAGACGCACCCGCTGGAGCCCAACTCGCCGTACTCCTCGGCGAAGGCGTCCAGCGATCTGATCGCGCTCTCGTACCACCGCACCCACGGCCTCGACGTGCGCGTGACCCGCTGCTCCAACAACTACGGGCACCACCACTTCCCCGAGAAGGTCATCCCGCTGTTCATCACGAACCTGCTGGACGGCAAGAAGGTGCCCCTGTACGGCGACGGCGGCAACATCCGCGACTGGCTGCACATCGACGACCACGTCCAGGGCATCGAGCTGGTCCGTACGAAGGGCCGCGCCGGCGAGGTCTACAACATCGGCGGCGGCACGGAGCTCTCCAACAAGGAGCTGACCGGCCTGCTCCTGGAGGCGTGCGGGGCGGACTGGGAGACCAGCGTCGAGTACGTCACCGACCGCAAGGGCCACGACCGCCGCTACTCGGTCGACTGCGCCAAGATCCGCGAGGAGCTGGGGTACGAGCCCCGCAAGGACTTCGCGACCGGCCTCGCGGAGACCGTCGCGTGGTACCGCGAGAACCGCGCCTGGTGGGAGCCGCTGAAGGAGCGTGCGGCCCTGTGAGCACCGGCTCCGAGAGCAGCGGCGGCGCGGGCACCTGGCTCGTCACCGGCGCCGGCGGCATGCTCGGCCAGGACCTCCTGGCCCGGCTCGCCGCCGCCGGGCGGCCCGCGGCCGGCCTGGACCGCGCCGCGCTGGACATCACCGACCCCGCGGCCGTGCGCGCGGCCTTCGAGGCCCACACGCCGGCCGTGGTGGTCAACTGCGCGGCGTGGACGGCCGTGGACGACGCCGAGTCCAAGGAGGACGACGCGCTCGCGGTCAACGGCACGGGCCCCCGGGTCCTCGCCGAGGCGTGCCGGGACTCCGGCGCGATCCTGCTCCAGGTCTCCACGGACTACGTCTTCGCCGGGGACGGGGAGGCACCGTACGCGGAGGACGCCCCGACGGCGCCGCGCAGCGCCTACGGGCGGACGAAGCTGGCGGGGGAGCGCGCGGTCCTCGACACGCTGCCCGGCCACGGCTACGTGGTCCGTACGGCGTGGCTGTACGGCGCGGGCGGACCCAACTTCGTCCGTACGATGATCAAGCTGGAAGCCGTCAAGGACACCCTGGACGTGGTGGACGACCAGCGCGGGCAGCCCACCTGGACCGGCGACCTCGCCGACCGGCTGGTCCTGCTCGGCGCGGCGGCGCTCGACGGCACGGCGCCCGCGGGCGTCTACCACGGCACCAGCGGCGGCGGGACGACCTGGTTCGGCTTCACCCAGGAGATCTTCCGGCTGCTGGGCGCGGACCCGGCGCGGGGGGGGGCGCCCCCCCCCCCCCCCGCCGGCCCCCCCCCCCCCCCCCCCCCCCCCCACACACACACACACGCCCACGGGACACGAGCGCGACCACAGCGCCACC
>NZ_JBHZDA010000137.1:0-8630 GCF_042755665.1 Streptomyces sp. NPDC059142 | reverse complement strand
CGGGGGCCACAACCCCGCCCCCCGCGGGGGGGGGCCGCCTGGGGTCCTCTACACCCAGGATATCTTCCGGGGCGGGGGGGGGGCCCCGGGGGGGCCCCCCCCGACGACCAGCGAGGCGTTCGTCCGGCCGGCCCCCCGGCCCGCATACAGCATCCTCGGTCACGACCGGTGGAAACCGGCCGGAATCGAGCCCATCCGTGACTGGCGGGCCGCGCTCGCCGAGGCATTTCCCGCCGTGCTCGCGGCAGAGCGCCAAACGGGTGTTACCAGCCAGTAGATGTTTACGTGAAACCTGTGGGCCCACTAAGTTCACTGAGAATCAAACCTCTGGATTTTTGATTCTCAGTGAAGGGCCCCTTACGTGGATCGCCACGGCTTCCTGCGCCAGCTGCACCGTGTGTACAAGCCCCGCACCTATCTGGAGATCGGGGTCAACGACGGGCGAAGCCTGGCGCTCTCCCGGGTTCCGTCCGTCGCCGTCGACCCCGCCTTCAGAGTGGTCACGGACATCAGTTGCGACGTCCACCTGGTCCGCGCGACCAGTGACGACTTCTTCGCCCGCAAGGACCCGCTGATCCACCTGCGCAACGGGCGCAACCCGTTCCGCGCGCTGGCCCGCCGCGACCCGGTCAACCTGCTCGGCGGGGACCCGAAGCTGGAGCTGTCGTTCATCGACGGCATGCACCTCTTCGAATTCGCGTTGCGCGACTTCATGAACGTCGAGAAGCACTCCCGCTGGTCCAGCGTGATCGTCCTGGACGACATGCTCCCCCGGGACGTCGACGAGGCGGCGCGCGACCGCCACACGAAGTTCTGGGCGGGCGACGTCTACAAGGTGGCGCAGGTGCTCCGGCGCTACCGTCCCGACCTGCTCGTCGTGGACGTCGACACCGAGCCGACCGGGGTGGTGGCGATCTTCGGCGCCAACCCCGAGTCCACGGTGCTGAAGAACGCCTACGACAAGATCATCGAGGAGTACGTCGTCCCGGACCCCCAGGACGTGCCCGACGAGATCCTGGTCCGCAAGAACGCGGTGCGCCCCGAGGCGCTGCTCGGCGCCGGCTTCTGGCCCGCGCTGAGCCGGGCCCGTAACCTGCGCCGTCCGCGCTCGGCGTTCACGCCGCTGCGCCGGCAGATCGAGGCCGTCACCGGCTGACCGGGGCACCCGTGCACGAGGAAGGGCCGGAGCGATCGCTCCGGCCCTTCCTCCGTACCCGTCCCGTGGACGGTTCGCGTCAGGCGCGGGCGGCCAGCTCCGCGTAGTACGCCCGGCACTCCTCGTACGACGGCAGCAGGCCCTGCGCCTTCGCCTCCGCGAGGGTCGGGGCCGCCGCGTCCTTCTCGGAGAGCAGCGGCGTGATCGACTCGGGCCACTCGATGCCCAGCTCCGGGTCGAGCGGGTTCAGCCCGTGCTCACGGCCCGGGGCGTACCCCTCCGAGCACAGGTAGACCACCGTGGCGTCGTCGGTGAGCGCCATGAAGGCGTGTCCCAGACCCTCGGCGAGATAGACCGAGTGGTGGTCCACGTCGTCCAGGCGGACGCCCTCCCACCTGCCGAACGTCGGCGAGCCCACCCGGATGTCCACGATCACGTCGAGGACCGCGCCGCGCACGCACTTCACGTACTTGGCCTGGCCCGGCGGCACATCGGCGAAGTGGACGCCCCGCAGCGTGCCCCGGCTGGAGACCGAGCAGTTGGCCTGCGCGAGGTTCAGCGGGTGGCCGGCCGCCTCGGCGAAGTCCGGGGCCTTGAACCACTCGTGGAAGCTGCCACGGCTGTCCGGGAAGACCTTCGGTTCATGCACCCAGGCGCCTTCGACGGAGAGCTGCCGCATGTGATCACGTCCTTGCTGTTTCTGTCCGGGGTTCCGGGCACCGGCGTTCCGGGGCCCGGAATCCGGGTGGGTTACGGGGCGGGGCTACGGGCGGGGTACGGCGGCCGGTCAGATACGGGCCGCGAGGCGGCGCACCTTCTTGCGCGCCGCCGCGGGCAGCCTGCGGACGATCGGACCGCCGGCCGAGCGCAGCACCTTGCGCAGCGTGGCCCGGCGGCGCTTCACCGTCACCACGCGCACCAGGAGCGGGTCGACCTCCCCGAGACCGCTCTGGTCGAGCCGGATCCGGCCGCCCGCCGCCACCGGCACCTCGCAGATGTCCAGTTCCGGTCCCTTGGGGCCGTCGAGCCTGACGGAGAGCCGCGCCCGGCCCTCGGCCAGACCGGCCACCTTGCCGGGCACCTCCAGATGGGCTCTGCCGTGGTCGGGCCGGAGCGTCGCCGGGTGCGTCAGCTTCGTACCGTCCGCCGCGGTCAGCACCAGCTCGACCGGGAGGGAGGCCGACTTCGTACCGGTGAAGATCTCGAAGCGCAGCTCCGACTGGGAGCCGGGCATCCGCAGCGGGGGGCGCTCCGCGAGATACGTCGCCATCTTCTTGGCGCGGCCCGCGACATCGAGCGTCAGGTTGCCGTGCGGGTCCGTGAAGTAAGGGATGACCGGTCGCGCGGGCGAACCGAGCACCGCCGGGAGGCACTTGGCGTCCACCTCGGGGGCGCGGTCGGCGCCGAGCCGGGCCTTGCGGACGATGCCGAGCCCGCGCAGCGGGACCCAGATGTCCCAGAAGCCCCGGGAGACCCGGCCGCGTCCCTTGATCGCCTCGCTGGTGACCGTACCGGTGCCGTGCAGCACGACCTCGTACGACTCCTCGGCGTCCGCGGCGGCGCCGGCCGGTGCCGCCACCTTCTCGATCTTCGAGGTGAAGTCGGCGGGGCAGGGCCACTCGACGGCCGTCTCCCGGTTGCGCAGGGAGAGTTCGCCCTTGTACGTGTCGATGTCGTCGGTGACGTCGAGGAGTTCACCCTCGGGCAGCAGCCCCTCGGTGATCTCCGGGTGCACGAAGTACCGCTTGTCGCGGCGGACCAGACGCAGCGGCTGCTGGTCCTCGCCGTGCACCAGGCGGCCGGTCACGGCGAGCGCGACGCGGCCGTCCGGCTGCCAGTCGAACTCCTCCAGACGCGCCGTGGCCTTCACCGACTTCGCGAACCGGGCGAGCTTCACCAGACCCTGGCGGTCGTCGGCGCGCAGCAGGGTGGAGCGGAGCCGGACCAGCGCGCCGAGCCCGTCGTGCACACCGTCGTTGATGAAGTCCTTCACCAGCGGCTGGATCGCGTCGACCATCTCGTCCAGGTACGCGGGCTCGTACTTGAGGACCGCGGGCTCGCTCAGCCGGCCGAGCATCTCCACCCGGTAGAAGCGGCGCAGCAGCCGGTCCCGGAACTCGCCCGGCTCGGTGTTGTCCACGACGACGTCGAGCACCTCGCGGAGGTTGCCGTAGTAGCCGGACGGCACCAGCTTGGCGGAGCCGGCGTTCTGGCCGTCGTCCCGCTTCGAGTAGTAGTAGCAGGTGTACGTCCCCAGGATCGACACGACCTTCGCGGGGAAGTACGTCTGCATCATGTAGAGCTGGTCCTCCAGGCGCCGCTTGCCCTCGGGATAGGCGATGTTGTTCTCGCGCAGGAACTCCGTGCGGAACATCTTGTGCGGGGTGAGACTGTCGTACAGCGGCGCGGTGCTCAGGTCGCACTTCTCGCGGTTCGTCTTGAACACACCGTGCGGGACACCGCGGAAGTTCGAGGCGACCTTGCCGATCACGATGTCGGAGCCGTTGCGGTGGCCCATCTCCCACAGCCGCCGCAGCGCGTCGGACGCCATGTGGTCGTCCTGGTCGACGAACTGGACGTACTCGCCCTTCGCCTCCGCCACACCGATGTTCCTGGGCTTGCCCGGCCAGCCCGAGTTCGGGATGTGGATCACCCGGAAGTGCGGGTGGTCGGCGGCCAGCTTGTCGAGGCGCGCCGGGGTGTCGTCGGTGGAGCCGTCGTTGACGAAGAGCACCTCGAAGTCCGCCGCCGGCAGCGTCTGGGCCAGCAGTGAATCGATGCACGGATCGATGTACTTCCCCGGGTTGTACACCGGAATGACGACGCTCACTTTTACTGGCATTACTTGAAGGCCCATCTGTGTTGTCGGTGCACGAGGTGCTGTGCGAGTGGGGGGAGGCGCGGCCATCGGCGGAGGGTACAGGCGCCGGGATGCCAGCTTATCTCCGTGGGGGCTCGCGATGTTTCCCGGCCGTTCTCACCCTTGACAGACTTCTGTCACGGGTCCGCGGTTGCACGGAAGGACCGGATCGATACCGGGGAGATGCCGTTCCGGCGGTGCGCCGTCCCGGCCACGTGCCGTCCGCGCGCGGTGGACGGACCCGTCGTCGCGGTACGGGTGTCCCAGCCCCTGAAATGATCCGCCGCACCGGGTGGCCCGCGCGTAGGCTGACCGGCGGGGACACACACCGGTGGCGGCGACGGAGCCCGGTGGCGAGAGCAGAGGCAGAGCGCGTGGCAGCGGCACGGCAGCAAGAGGTGGCACGGCGGGACGCGGTCGAGCGGGCCCGCAGGATCGTCGTCAAGGTCGGGTCCTCCTCGCTCACCACCGCGACGGGCGGCCTCGACGCCGACCGGGTCGACGCGCTGGCCGATGTGCTCGCCGCCGTACGCACCACCGGCGAGCGGGAGATCGTGCTGGTGTCCAGCGGCGCCATCGCCGCCGGGCTCGCGCCGCTCGGGCTGGAGCGCCGCCCCCGGGACCTGGCCCGTCAGCAGGCCGCAGCCAGCGTCGGCCAGGGGCTGCTCGTCGCCCGCTACACCGCCTCCTTCGCCCGTTACGGCGTCCGCGTCGGCCAGGTGCTCCTCACCACCGACGACACCAGCCGGCGGGCCTCTTACCGCAACGCGTACCGCACCCTCGACCAGCTCCTGGGCATGGGGGCGCTCCCCGTCGTCAACGAGAACGACACCGTCGCCACCGACGAGATCCGCTTCGGCGACAACGACCGGCTGGCCGCGCTCGTCGCCCATCTCGTACGGGCCGACCTGCTCGTCCTCCTCTCCGACGTCGACGGGCTGTACGACGGCGACCCCAGCAGGCCCGGCACCTCCCGGATCGCCGAGGTGCGCGGCCCCGCAGACCTGGCCGGGGTCACCATCGGCAGCACGGGCCGGGCCGGGGTCGGCACCGGCGGCATGGTCACCAAGGTCGAGGCCGCCAGGATCGCCGCGGCGGCCGGTATCCCCGTCGTCCTGACCTCCGCCAGCCGCGCCGCCGACGCCCTCGCGGGGCGCGACACCGGCACGTACTTCCACCGCACGGGACGCCGCTCCGCCGACCGGCTGCTGTGGCTCGCGCACGCCTCCACGCCCCGGGGCGCGCTCACCCTGGACGACGGGGCGGTACGGGCCGTCGTCGAGCGGCGCACCTCGCTCCTGCCGGCCGGGATCGCCGCGGTCGAGGGCGAGTTCGGCGCGGGCGACCCGGTGGAGCTGCGGGACACCACGGGCCGCGCCGTCGCCCGCGGGCTGGTCAACTTCGACGCCAAGGAGATCCCCCAGCTCCTCGGCCGCTCCACCCGCGAGCTGGCCCGCGAGCTGGGCCCCGCCTACGAGCGCGAGGTCGTACACCGGGACGATCTGGTCGTCCTGCATTCCTGAGCCGCCCCTGAAACGGCTGAAACTCCGGCCTTTGAACTGGGACCTTTACCAAAACCGCCCCATCTTCCGCCCGGGACTGGTCAACTTTGTCCCAGGGGTAGGACCGGGTTTCGGCACGACGACGCAGCACGAAGACGCAGCACGACGACGCAGCAAACAGGAGGCCGCTGGTGAGACGAGCGCGCCCGGGGGCGGTGCCCCGAGGGACCGGGGGAAGCGCCCAGGCCCGGAGGGCCACCGGCGGGCAACGGGCCCTGACGAGCGTCGAGGTGGGGGAGGCCGCCGGCGGTGACGGCGCGGCCGGTACCGACGGTACGGCGGACGCCCCCGGCACCGGCGGTGAACGACGGCAGGGGGAGAGCGCGGCGACGGCGGACGCGCGCCAGCTCTCCAAGCTCTGGCACATCACCCTCAGCGTCTCGGGCCCGGAGAGCCCGCTGACGGAGGTCAGGCGCGGCCTGGAGCAGCTCGCCCACGACCATCCCTTCCTGCTGACGAGCCGGTACGCCACCGACCACGCGGAGATCCGCTACTGGGAGGAGGCCAGGGACCTGCACGACGCCGCGGCGGTCGCGCTGCGCCTCTGGGGCGAGCACCGGTCGAGCGCCCGGCTCCCGCCCTGGGTGATCGTCGGTCTGGAGGTCATCGACCGGGAGACGTACCACCAGCGCATCGCCGAGGGGTACGGTCCGCCGCCGGCGGCTCCGGTGGGCGTCCACCCGTTCTGAGGACGTCGAGGGCGCTGCGGGCGCCCGCGACGGCGTCTCGGGGCGGGCACGGCGTCCCGTGCGGGCACCGTGCGGCGTCTCGCAGTGCGGGATACGTGCGGAATGCCCGCAGGGCGCGCATTACCCTGCGGGCATGACCTCGCTCTCGCCGTACGACAATCTCTCCCCGGTGGTCAGGGCCGCCTACCGGTCCCGCTCCGCCGCCGCCGACCTCGCGCCACTGCCGCGCGCGGCCAAGGACGACGCGCTGCTGGCGATCGCGGACGCGCTGGAGGTCCGTACGCACGAGATCGTCACGGCCAACGCCGAGGACGTCGCGCGCGCCCGAGAGGCCGGCACCGCCGAGTCGGTCGTCGACCGGCTGACGCTGACGCCCGAGCGGATGCGCGCCATCGCCGCCGACGTACGGGACGTGGCCGCGCTGCCCGACCCGGTCGGCGAGGTCGTCCGCGGCTCGACCCTCCCCAACGGCATCGACCTGCGCCAGGTGCGGGTGCCGCTCGGTGTCGTCGGGATCATCTACGAGGCGCGCCCCAACGTCACCGTGGACGCCGCGGCCCTCTGCCTCAAGTCGGGCAACGCCGTGCTGCTGCGCGGCTCCTCCTCGGCGCTCGCCTCCAACACCGCGCTCGTGCGGGTGGTGCGCGACGCCGTGGGCGGCGCCGGGCTGCCCGCCGACGCCGTACAGCTCGTGCCCGGCGAGGGCCGTGACGCCGTGCAGGAGCTGATGCGCGCCCGCGGCCTGGTCGACGTGCTGATCCCGCGCGGCGGCGCCTCCCTGATCCGTACGGTCGTCGAGGGCTCCACCGTCCCCGTCATCGAGACCGGCACCGGCAACTGCCATGTGTACGTGGACGCCGACACCGATCTCGACATGGCCGTCGACATCCTGATCAACTCCAAGGCGCAGCGCCCCAGCGTCTGCAACGCCGCCGAGACCCTCCTCGTCCACCAGGACGTCGCCGCCGCCTTCCTGCCGCGCGCGCTGGACGCGCTCGCCGAGGCGGGGGTCACCGTCCACGCCGACGAGCGGGTCCGGGCGTACGCGGCCGGGTCGAAGGCCACGGTCGTCGCGGCCACCGAGGACGACTGGGAGACCGAGTACCTCTCGTACGACATCGCCGCCGCGGTGGTGGACTCGCTGGACGCGGCCGTCGCCCACATCCGGCTCTGGTCGTCCGGGCACACGGAGGCGATCGTCACCACCTCGCAGGCCGCCGCCCGCAGGTTCACCCAGTTGGTCGATTCGACGACGGTCGCCGTCAACGCGTCCACGCGGTTCACCGACGGGGGCCAGTTCGGCTTCGGCGCGGAGATCGGGATCTCCACCCAGAAACTGCACGCGCGCGGGCCGATGGGGCTGCCGGAGCTGACCTCCACGAAGTACATCGTGACGGGGGACGGACACACCCGGTGAGGACCGCGACGGCGCGGCCGGTCCGTGACGAATACGAAGCGGGATAGTTCGGACTCCGCCTGCCCAAAACCACGTCCCAGGTCTACTCTGAAGAGGTGCCGGACGACGTGGGGGGCAGGCCGTTCCCGGACGGCTGGGAGCCCGACGACGACCGCGGAGGCGCGGATCAGGACTTCGCCTCCGTGGTGTTCGACGAGGACTTCGTCAAGGCCGCCACCATCCACGAACCCTCCGCCGTCGAGCGTCTGCTCTCGGCCGCGCAGGCACGCGCCGAGGCCGAGGCGGCCCGTGCGCGCTCCGGCGGGGGAGCGCCCGAGGACGAGCCCTACGACGAGCTGTACGGGCGGGACGGCGCGTACGGCCCCGATCCCGGCTACGGCGAGTACGACCCGGACGACCCGGACGCGTACGCGGGCCCGTACGGCCGCTACGGCGGCACCCTGCGCCCCTACCGGAGCACCGCCCGCTGGCACCGGCCCGTCGCCTGGCTGCTCGCCCTGCTGATGGGCGTCGGGATGGTCGCGCTCGCCTTCACGGCCGTCTACCGGGGCGCCTCGGGCAGCAGCGACGACCAGGTCCCGGGGCCCGCCAGGACCGGCATCGACAACCCCGGCGCGATCGGCCCCTCGGCCCCCGCGACCCCCACCGCCCCGGCGGTCTCGGCGGTGCCGCGCACGCCGTGAGCCGAAGTGCGGCGCGGAGCTGTCGGCCGAGTGCGGCGCGGCGCCGCGAGCCGAGTGCCACGCGGCGCTGTGAGCCGGGCGCCGCGCGGCGCTGTGAGTCGAGTGCGGCGCGGAGCTGTGAGCCGGGCGCCACGCGGCGCCGCGAGCCGAGTGCGGCGCAGGCGCTGTGAGTCGACTGCCGTGCGCCCCGCGCGGGCGCCGCGGGCGCCCGCGCGGGGCGGGGGGTGGTGATTTTGTTTTGGGCGGGGGTGTAGAGAGAGACT
>NZ_JBHZDA010000136.1:10856-14469 GCF_042755665.1 Streptomyces sp. NPDC059142 | reverse complement strand
TACAACAAAATTTTCGGCGGCAGCGTCTTTTGTGTAAAAGAGACTGGAGGACCTCGTCCTCCGTGACGCCCCGCCCCACTCCCACCGCTCGGCTCCCCACCGCCCCGTTCCCCACCGCTCTACTCCGTGAGCCGGAGCGCCTTGAGGACCCCGGGGCTCAGGGCCACGTCGTTGTCGTTCCCGGCGACCGCCCGCCGGCCGTCGCCGCCCACGCCGTACCAGCCCTGCGTGGTGTTCACCAGGACGTACCCGCCGTCGCCGCTCTCCTCCAGCAGCAGGACGTACTCCTTGCCCTCCGTGAGCCCGGCCGTCTCGGGCCCGGAGCCCGGGGTGGTGTACGCGACCTCGATCGAGTCGCCCGGGGTGCTCCCCTTGGCGGTCGCGAGCACGTCCGCCGTCGCGACGGTCGTCCTGACGTCGTCGGTGTCCTCCTCCCGGCCGGCGCCGAGCCTCGCCCGTACGATCACGGTCGCGACGCCCTCCAGCCGGTCGGTGGTCCCGAAGTACGGCTCGTCGGCGACGGCCCCGCCCCCCGGACCCGCGCCCGGACCCGCGCCGGGTCCCGCCGGGTCGCCCGGCAGCAGGAGGAGGGTGGCACCGCCGATGACCCCGGCGGCCGCGCACGCGACGACGGCCGTCAGGAGGGCGCGCCGGGGCTGCCTGCGGGCGGCCACCGTACGGAGAGGGCGCGTCCCCTCGTCCACGGGCCCCACCAGAGCGGCGAGTTCGGCCGCCGCGCGCGGCGACAGCTCCCCGGGCTCCGGGGGCGGCACGGGGTTGACGTTCCGGATCATCGATTTCACGCGCATCACAGTGACTCCTCGGGCAGGTCGTAGACATCACGGAACGCTTTGCGGGCCCGGTGCAGCCGCACCCACACCGCGGGCGCCGAACACCCCAGCGCCTGACCGGCCTCGGCGGCGCTCAGCCCGTCCCAGTAGCTCAGCAGCAGCACCTCGCGGTGGTGGGACGGCAGCCGGTCGAGCGCGTCGAGGACGGCCTCGTCCGGCCCGGAGGCGGGGGTACGGTCCAGCTCGTCGCCGATCCGGCGGTGCAGCTCCGTCAGCCGCTCCATCGAGCGGTAGTGGTTGCTCAGCAGATTCCGCGCGGTGACGAACAGCCAGCCCGTACCGACCTCCTGGCCGTCCGTCATGCGCTCCCAGGCCGTACGGAAGACCTCGGCGGTCAGCTCCTCGGCCGCCGCCCGGTCCCCCGACCTCCGGTGCACGAAGGCGGACACCCGCGGGTGGTCACGGACGTACAAGGCGGTGAACCGCGCGGCGCGGTCCCGCTCGCTCCCGGTCTTCAAGGTCTCCACACCCCATAGATGTCATGGACCGGGCGCATCCTTACATCCCTGGCCCAGGAACTTGTGCCCGTACCGCGGGAGACCGGGAAGCCCGGGACACCGCCCCCGCCGGCGTTCCCCCGATGTCCGCCGGAAGGCCCGGGACAACGGAAATAGCCCGGGGGCGGCACCCCTTCGGAAGCCGAAGCTCCGAGAAGGGATGCCGCCCCCGGTCAGGACGGTCGATCGACCGGCCGTCCGGACGCGGCGGGCGTCCGGGCGGCCTCGGGCCGATCAGAAGTCCATGTCACCGCCCGGCATGCCGCCGCCGGCCGGGGCCGCGCCGGCCTTCTCCGGCTTGTCGGCGATGACGGCCTCGGTGGTGAGGAACAGCGCGGCGATGGACGCGGCGTTCTGGAGAGCGGAGCGCGTGACCTTCGCCGGGTCGATGATGCCCTCGGCGATCATGTCGACGTACTCGCCGGTCGCGGCGTTCAGGCCATGACCGACCGTCAGGTTGCGGACCTTCTCCACGACGACGCCGCCCTCAAGACCACCGTTGACGGCGATCTGCTTGAGCGGGGCCTCCAGCGCGAGCTTGACGGCCTGCGCGCCGGTCGCCTCGTCGCCCGTCAGCTCAAGCTTCTCGAAGACCGAGGAAGCCTGGAGCAGAGCCACGCCACCACCGGCGACGATGCCCTCCTCGACGGCGGCCTTGGCGTTGCGCACCGCGTCCTCGATGCGGTGCTTGCGCTCCTTCAGCTCGACCTCGGTCGCGGCACCGGCCTTGATGACGGCCACGCCGCCGGCCAGCTTCGCCAGGCGCTCCTGGAGCTTCTCGCGGTCGTAGTCCGAGTCGCTGTTCTCGATCTCGGCACGGATCTGGCTGACACGGCCCGCGACCTGGTCGCTGTCGCCGCCACCGTCGACGATGGTCGTCTCGTCCTTGGTGATGACGACGTTGCGGGCGCGGCCGAGCAGGTCGAGACCGGCGTTCTCCAGCTTGAGGCCGACCTCCTCGGAGATGACCGTGCCGCCGGTGAGGATGGCGATGTCGTTCAGCATCGCCTTGCGGCGGTCACCGAAGCCCGGGGCCTTGACGGCGACGGACTTGAAGGTGCCCTTGAGCTTGTTGACGACCAGGGTCGACAGGGCCTCGCCCTCGACGTCCTCGGCGATGATCAGCAGGGGCTTGCCGGACTGGATGACCTTCTCCAGCAGGGGAAGGAGGTCCTTCACGCTGCCGATCTTGGAGTTGGCGATCAGGATGTACGGGTCGTCGAGCGACGCCTCCATACGCTCCATGTCCGTGGCGAAGTACGCCGAGATGTAGCCCTTGTCGAAGCGCATGCCCTCGGTGAGCTCAAGCTCCAGACCGAAGGTCTGCGACTCCTCGACGGTGATGACGCCTTCCTTGCCGACCTTGTCCATCGCCTCGGCGATGAGCTCGCCGATCTGGGTGTCGGCGGCGGAGATGGAGGCCGTCGAAGCGATCTGCTCCTTGGTCTCCACGTCCTTGGCCTGCTCCAGCAGGGCGCCGGAGACGGCCTCGACGGCCTTCTCGATGCCGCGCTTGAGGGCCATCGGGTTGGCGCCGGCCGCCACGTTGCGCAGGCCCTCGCGGACGAGCGCCTGGGCGAGGACGGTCGCGGTGGTCGTACCGTCACCGGCGACGTCGTCCGTCTTCTTGGCGACTTCCTTGACCAGCTCGGCGCCGATCTTCTCGTACGGGTCCTCGAGCTCGATCTCCTTGGCGATGGACACACCATCGTTGGTGATCGTGGGGGCGCCCCACTTCTTCTCGAGGACGACGTTGCGGCCCTTGGGACCAAGGGTGACCTTGACGGCGTCGGCGAGCTGGTTCATCCCGCGCTCGAGACCGCGCCGTGCCTCCTCGTCGAACGCGATGATCTTGGCCATGTGAAGTGGTCCTCCCGGACGGATGGGGTCTCCCCTGCTCGAACGCAGTTGAGAGCTTGGGGAAGGATTGCTCCGGACCGCGCTGGCGCCCGCGACGGACGGCCTTGAGAGTCGGCGGTTCCTTGCCCCGCCGGCTCTTCGGGCCTCACCGACCCGGTCCTTAAGTTGTCACTCTCACGTGCAGAGTGCTAACGCCAATAATTAGCACTCGACCCCCGAGAGTGCAAGCGCCTCCGGAGGTGCCGCCCGCGGGGCGTCCGCCGGAAGGACACGGCGAGGACGCGGCGAGGACGCCGGATGGAAGCCGGGTGGATGCCAAGGGGAAGCCGGGTGGAAGCCAGGGTGGAAGCCGAGGGGATCACGCATGAGGGGCGGGGCGGCGCCGAAGGGGGTGGTGGGGCGCCT
>NZ_JBHZDA010000136.1:0-10846 GCF_042755665.1 Streptomyces sp. NPDC059142 | reverse complement strand
GCTCTGCGTGGGTGGGGCGGGGGGGGCGCGCGGGGCCGGCCGGGGGCGCTCTGGGGGTCGCGCGCCGCGCGGCCGCCGCGGGGGGGCCCCCCCCCCCGCGCCCCCCCCCCCCCCCCCTCATGTGCGAGATGCGATGCGGAGTCTGTACCGGGCACCCGGGTGCGCCGGTGGCCGATCGCGCCGGGATCAGACGGCGAGCTTGACCATGTCCGCCTGCGGACCCTTCTGGCCCTGCGAGATCTCGAACTCCACTCGCTGACCTTCTTCAAGGGTGCGGTAACCGTCCATCTGGATCGCGCTGTAGTGGACGAATACATCCGCACCACCGTCGACCGCGATGAAGCCGTAGCCCTTCTCCGCGTTGAACCACTTGACGGTGCCCTGAGCCATGCCAACTCCCCTATTACTGGCCCTTGCACGGGGCCACACTTCGCGCCGGAACGCGTCGACCGCGGCTGAATGTATCTGCCCAACTGCCCTCTGCAACAGGTCAATCGGACGAGAATTCTGGGCGTGGCCGAACACGCATAGTGCTGAATCCACTGCGTTCCGGGACAAGTCGGGCCGGGCAAAGCGTACGTACGCCGCAAAAGGCTCCAGGACTTTGCCCTCATGTTGTCGCGTTCTCGCTCGCGTACGGAGCGGGCGACAGCGGGGCGTTCCCACACTCTATCGTGCTCAACCATGTAGAACGGTCCCCTCCGCTTCTCTTGCGGAGGGGACCGGTTCCGTTACGGAGCGCGTCGGCGACGGGGTACGCCGGGCGCGCGGGCCGGGGTCAGCCGCCGGCGACCGCCGGGATGATCGAGATGCCCGCACCCGCCGGCGTGGCGGTCTCCAGGCCCTGTTCGAAGCGGACGTCGTCGTCGTTCACGTACACGTTGACGAAGCGGCGCAGCTTGCCCTGGTCGTCCAGGACGCGGCCGGCGATGCCCGGGTGGTTCGCCTCCAGCGACTGGATGACCTCGGAGAGGGTGGCGCCCTCCGCCGGGACCTCGGCCTGGCCACCGGTGTAGGTGCGCAGGATGGTGGGGATACGGACCTTGACGCTCATGGTGGGAAGCCTTTCTCGGTGTCGGTGGTCAGCTCGCGGCGAGGCCCGCGTCGCGGAACGCGTCGAGGCTCGGGCGGATGGTCGCCGTCGGGCCGGTCGTCGGCGCCACGGCGTCCAGCGTCTTGAGCCCGTCACCGGTGTTGAGGACGACGGTGGTGAGGGACGGGTCGAGCACGCCCGCCTCGATGAGCTTCTTCGTCACGCCGACGGTCACCCCGCCCGCGGTCTCCGCGAAGATGCCCTCGGTGCGCGCCAGCAGCTTGATCGCGTCGACGATCTGCGCGTCGTCGACGTCCTCCACGGCGCCGCCGGTGCGCCGGGCGATGTCCAGGACGTACGGGCCGTCGGCGGGGTTGCCGATCGCCAGGGACTTGGCGATGGTGTCCGGCTTCTGCGGGCGCACGACGTCGTGCCCGGCCTTGAAGGCGGTGGAGACCGGCGAGCAGCCCTCGGCCTGGGCACCGAAGATCCTGTACGGGCGGTCCTCGACGAGGCCGAGCTTGATCAGCTCCTGGAGCCCCTTGTCGATCTTCGTGAGCTGCGATCCCGAGGCGATCGGGATGACGAGCTGGTCCGGCAGCCGCCAGCCGAGCTGTTCGCAGATCTCGTACGCGAGGGTCTTGGAGCCCTCTCCGTAGTACGGCCGCAGGTTGACGTTGACGAAGCCCCAGCCCTCGCCCAGCGGGTCGCCGATGAGTTCGGAGCAGAAGCGGTTGACGTCGTCGTAGTTGCCCTCGATGCCGACGAGGTCACCGCCGTACACCGCGGCCATGACGACCTTGCCCTGCTCCAGGTCGTGCGGGATGAACACGCAGGAGCGGAAGCCGGCGCGGGCGGCGGCGGCGCCGACGGCGCCGGCGAGGTTGCCGGTGGAGGAGCAGGAGAGGGTGGTGAAGCCGAAGGCGCGGGCGGCCTCGACGGCGATGGCGACGACGCGGTCCTTGAAGGAGTGCGTCGGGTTGCCGGAGTCGTCCTTGATGTGGAGCGAGCCGGTGATGCCCAGTTCACGGGCGAGGTTGTCGGCCTTGACCAGCTTCGTGAAACCGGGGTTGATGTTGGGCTTCGAGGCGACATCGGCGGGGACGGGCAGCAGCGGGGCGTACCGCCAGATGTTGTCCGGGCCCTCGGCGATGCGCTTCTTCAGCTCTTCGGGGCTGCCGCTCGGCAGGTCGTACGCGACTTCGAGCGGCCCGAAACAGCTCGCGCAGGCGAAGATGGGGCCGAGGCCGAAGCGCTCTCCGCATTCGCGGCACGAGAGTGCGGCGGCGGGTCCGAGGTCGACGGTCTCGTTCGTGACGGTCTCGTTCGTACCGCTCGGGACGGTCTGCACAGCCATGGTGGCGAGGCCCTTTCTCCTCATCTTCCTCGCGACGTACTTCGCCACGAGACGGAATTGGCACCTTCCCCACCGTGACCTCGCGGTCGGCGGGAGGGTTGCCGGGACTTCAACGGGCCGTTCCCTCTGTCCCTCTGGATGAGCGCTATGGCGCCGGAGCCTGGGTCCGGTGCGTTTGTTCACGTGATGACCCCGGCATGCGGTGGTCATTCGTGTTGTTCAAGACTGTAACCGAAGGTGTGAAGGGTTGAGATAGTCGTCCGCACCGCGAGATGGATCACGTCCGGCGTGCGGCGGGCCCGGCGCCGGCGGACGAGTGACCGCACATGTCAAGGATCGCGCAGGGAGTACCGAACGTGCTGGAAGAGGTGGAGCACTGGCTGACCAGGCGTTCCTGGTCGGCGGGGGACCGTACGCTCGACCGGCTCCTGGCGGCGAAGGCGGCGCGCGGCAGCACGGTCAGCGTGGTCCTGCCGGCGCTGGACGAGGAGGCGACGGTCGGCGCGATCGTCTCCGTCGTACGGCGTGAGCTGATGGAGCGGGCCGGGCTCGTCGACGAGCTGGTGGTGATCGACTCCGGCTCCACCGACCGTACGGGCGAGGTCGCGGCGGCGGCGGGCGCGCGGGTGGTGCACCGGGACGCGATCCTGCCCCGGCTGCCCGCGCTGCCCGGCAAGGGCGAGGTGCTGTGGCGGTCGCTGCTGGTGACGAGCGGGGACATCGTGTGCTTCGTGGACGCGGACCTGCGGGAGTTCTCGCCGGATTTCGTCTCCGGGATCGTGGGCCCGCTGCTCACGGAGCCGGAGGTGCACTTCGTGAAGGCGATGTACGACCGTCCGCTGGACGGCGGCGCGGAGGGCGGGGGCGGGGGCGGCCAGGGCGGGCGGGTGACGGAGCTGGTGGCGCGCCCGCTGCTCAATCTGCACTGGCCGCGGCTGGCCGGTTTCGTCCAGCCGCTGGGCGGGGAGTACGCGGCGCGCCGTTCGCTGCTGGAGCGGCTGCCGTTCCCGGTGGGGTACGGCGTGGAGCTGGGGCTGCTGGTGGACGCGCTGCACACGGTGGGGCTGGACGGGCTGGCCCAGGTCGATGTGGGGGTGCGGCTCCACCGCCACCAGGACGACCGGGCGCTGGGGCGGATGGCGGCGGCGATCTACCGTACGGCGCAGCTCCGGCTCCAGCGGGGCCATCTCGTACGGCCGCGGCTGACGCAGTTCGAGCGGGGCGAGAACGGGTTCACGCCGCGCACGCACGCGGTGGACACGGAGGAGCGTCCGCCGATGCGGGAGATCGCGGAGTACACGGCCGGACGCGCGGCGTAACATCGGATCATCGCACCGACTATCTACATTGCTCCCTCATGGGCATGAATCTGGCGTTTTCGAGGGCTTCGGAGTTCACGCGGGTGCTGGCGCAGGCCGGGTCGACGGCCGAGCGGCTGTGGCTGCTGGGCGGGATGGCCTTCGCGCTGACGGGCGCGGGCGTGGTCGCGCTGGCCGCGGCGCGCGGGCGGC
Organism: Streptomyces sp. NPDC059142; assembly: GCF_042755665.1. Taxonomy (NCBI): domain Bacteria; kingdom Bacillati; phylum Actinomycetota; class Actinomycetes; order Kitasatosporales; family Streptomycetaceae; genus Streptomyces; species Streptomyces sp. NPDC059142. The sequence goes on along the minus strand of NZ_JBHZDA010000136.1, from coordinate 6,945 downwards.
GCGACTGAGCGGGTACGGCACGGCGGCGGGCGGGGACGTCACACACACCGTACGTTTGAGCGTTTCCGCGACGGGCTAGGTTTCGCGACATGGTTACCGAGCAGTCCGCCGGCCCCGCGCCGGCCCGTGTCCTCGTGGCGTCCAACCGCGGCCCCGTCTCGTACACACGGCGCGACGACGGCACGCTGGAGGCCAGGCGCGGCGGCGGCGGACTGGTGTCGGGCCTGTCGGCGATCGGGTCGGACGACGACGCCGTCTGGGTGTGCGCGGCACTCGGCGACGGCGACCGGGAGGCCGTACGGCGTACGGAGGGCCGCCTGGACCCGGCCGACACGGGCGGGCAGCGGGTGCGGATGCTGGGCATCGACCCCGAGGTGTACGCCGCCGCGTACAACGACATCGCGAACTCGACCCTCTGGTTCGTCCACCACATGCTCTACCAGACCCCGCTGGAGCCGTCCTTCGGCCCGGAGTTCCGTGAGCGGTGGGCCGCGTACGAGTCGTACAACCGCGCCTTCGCCGAGGCGCTGGCGCAGGAGGCGGCCGAGGGCGCGGCGGTCCTGGTGCAGGACTACCACCTGGCGCTCGTCCCCGGAATGCTGCGGGCGCTCCGCCCCGACCTCAGGATCGGGCACTTCTCGCACACGCCGTGGGCGCCCGCCGAGTACTTCCGGCTGCTGCCCGACGACATCGCGGAGCGGCTGCTGCTGGGCATGCTCGGCGCCGACCGGCTGGGCTTCCTGACCTGGCGGTGGGCGGAGGCGTTCAAGGAGTGCGCGCGCTCGGTGCTCGGAGACCGGGGCCTGACGGCGCACTGGCCGCAGGACGCGGCGGCGGACGGCGGGCGCCGTCTCACCTACCCGCGCGGCGACGCCCCCGGGCCCTCCGGAGGCCGGACGTATCTCGCGGTCCACGGTCTGGGCGCCGACGGCGACTTCCTGCGCGAGCGCGCGCACCGCCCGGACGTGGCGGAGCGGATGGCGGCGCTGCGCGAGCAGATCGGCACCACCCCGGACGGGGCCGACCGCAGGACGATCGTCCGGGTGGACCGTACGGAGCTGTCCAAGAACATCGTCCGGGGCCTGCTCTCCTACCGGCAGCTCCTGCTCGACCACCCCGAGTGGCGCGAGCGCGTCGTCCATGTGGCCTTCGCGTACCCCTCCCGGCAGGACCTGGCGGTCTACCGCGCCTACACGGAGGAGGTCCAGCGGGTCGCCGACACGGTCAACGCGGAGCTGGGCACCCCCGGCTGGACCCCGGTCGTCCTCCACGTCAAGGACGACTTCGCCCGCTCCCTGGCCGCGTACCGGCTGGCCGACGTGGCGCTGGTCAACCCCATCCGCGACGGCATGAACCTGGTCGCGAAGGAGATCCCGGTCCTCTCCGAGCGGGCCTGCGCGCTGGTGCTGTCCCGGGAGGCGGGCGCGTACGCGGAGCTGGGCGAGGACGCGCTGGTGGTCAACCCGTACGACATCGACGCGACGGCCGCCGCCCTCCACGAGGCCCTGACACTGCCCCCGGCCGACCGCGCGGAGCGCGCCAAACGCCTGGCCGCCGCGGCGACGGCGCTGCCGCCGCAGCGGTGGTTCCTGGACCAGTTGGAGGCGCTGCGGGCCTGAGGTCTCCCTGGGGGCCTCGAAGTCCGGGTCAGGGGGCGGCCGTGCGGGCCACCGCCGCCAGGAAGTCCACCAGGGCCGCCGGGCCCGGGAGGACGAGGTCGGCTCGTTCGGCGAGTTCGGGGACCTCGGTGCCGCTGGCGATCAGCAGGCCCGGGTGGCCGTCGGAGCGGAGTTTCCCGACCGCCGCGTAGGCCGGCAGGTCGCCCAGGTCGTCGCCCGCGTACAGAACCGTCTCCGCGCCGGTCTCGCGGACGTGCTCCAGCAGCGCCGCGCCCTTGTCGACGCCCGGCGGACGCAGTTCCAGGACCATGCGGCCCGGTTCGACGATCAGGCCGTGGCGGGCGGCGAGGGTGGTGAGGGGTTCGCGCAGCGCCTCGAAGGCGGCCTGCGGGTCGGTGGCGCGGCGGGTGTGGACGGCGACCGCCCGGCCCTTCTCCTCGATCCAGGTGCCGTTCCAGGCACCGAACTCTTCGAGGAGGCCGGGGAGTTCGGCGCGTACGGCCGCGACGCCCTCGTGCGGGGCCGGGGCGTGGACCGTACCGGAGACGGCGTCCCAGCGTTCGGCGCCGTAGTGACCGAGGACGACCAGGTGTTCCAGGCCGGGCACACCGGCGAAGCCGCCGTACCGTACGGCGAGTTCGGCGGGGCGCCCCGTGACCACCGCGACGGAGGCGACGCGCGGGGCGAGGGCGGCGAGGGCGGGGACCGCGCGCTCGTGGGCGCGGGCCTGTTCGGGGTCGGGGACGATCTCGGCGAGGGTCCCGTCGAAGTCGAGCGCGACGACGGCGCCGCCGGGCCGGGCGAGAAGCGCGGCCAGGCCGTCGGCGCCGGCGGAGGTGGTCGGTTCCGGCAGGGAGTAAGAGTGGCTGCCCATGGTCCGACCCTATCGACGTCGGCCGCCGTACGGGCGGGAACCGGGGCCGCGTCCCGGCTCCCGGACCGCCGCCGCCCCGCCCGGCGCGGTCAGCGGAGGTCGCGGCGGGCGGCCCTGACCCTGCGGAGCCGGTTCACCGTCACCGCGTCGTGCTCGACCGCCCTCGGGTCGTCCAGGAGCGCGTTCAGGAGCTGGTAGTAGCGCGTGGGCGAGAGGCCCAGGCGCTCGCGGATCTCCCGCTCCTTGGCGCCGGGGCCCGGCCAGCCGCGCCGCTCCATGGCGAGGACGGCGCGGTCCCGCCCGGAGAGGCCCGGAGCGGCGGCCGGGTCCAGGTCGGCGGCCGGGTCCGGAGCCGGGGCGGCAGACGGGCCCGAGTCGGCGGCCGGGCCCGGGGCGGCGGCCGGGTCGGGGTCAGGGGTGGGCGGCGTGGTCATATCAGTGCCACGCTACTCGGCCGCCTCCGCCGCCGACGCGTCCCTGGCTATCTGCCCCAGCACCGCCCCCGGGCTCTGGTCGCGCTCGACCGCCCTGCCGATGTTCTTCTTGAAGCTCTCGCTCACCCGCGACCACGAGTTCTTGCCGTACGGGAAGAGCTCCGACTCCGGCAGCGCCGTCAGGAACGTCTTCACGTCCTGGTGCTCCGGGTCGGCGAGCATCGCCTCGTTGGCGCTGTAGGTGACCGGCAGCAGGTCGTACTGGCCGGAGAAGCTGAGCAGGTTCTTGTCCTGGTACGCGTAGTCCAGGAACGAGCCGATCTGCTCGCGGTGACCGTTCTGCTTGAACGCCATGATCCAGTCGGCGACGCCGACCGACGCCTTCGCCGGGCCCTTCTCGGCGGGCAGCGGCACCATGCCGACCTTGATGCCCCGCTTCACCGCGTCCTTCATCAGCGTCGGATGGCCGTTGAGCATGCCGACCTGGCCGCTGGTGAACGCCTTGAAGGCGGTGGCCCGGTCCAGCTTCCCGGGCGCGACCGGGCCGGTCAGCCCCGGGCCGACGAGGTTCTTCTTGAGCCAGGTGAAGGTGGCGACGTTCACCGGCGAGTCGATGCTGTACGAGCCGTCGGCGTTGTCCGTGACCCCGCCCCCGCCGCTCAGCAGCCACATCAGCGCCTCGCCCTGCGCCTCCTCGGTGCCGAGCGGCAGCGCGAACGGGGTCGTCACGCCGTCCGCCTTCAGCGCCTCGGCCGCGGACCTGATGTCGTCCCAGTCCTTCGGGGCGCTCAACCCGGCGGACGCGAACAGCTCCTTGTTGTAGAAGAGCAGCCGGGTGGAGGCGATGAACGGCATCCCGTACTGAATGCGGTTGACCTCGCCGGCCTCGGAGAGCTGGTCGAGGAAGTTCGCCTGCGTGGGTACGGAGAGCAGATCGTCGGCCGCGTAGAGCTTGTCGTCCTTGGCGTAGTCGGAGTACGAACCGACTTGCGCGATGTCGGGGGCCTTGCCCTCCGCGACCATCCGCGCGACATCGGAGTCGATCGTCTTCCACGGCCGGATTTTTATGTCGATCTTGATTCCGGGATGGTCCGCCTGGAAGGAACTCGCCACGGACTCCCAGTAATTCACGGAACTGTCCTCGGAGTTGGTGCCGTACTCCGCGGCGACCACCTTGAGCGTGACATCTCCGCCGCCCGAGGTGTTCGCGCACCCCGCCAGCGCCACCGTCATACCGAACGCGGCCAGCGCCGCCGTCGCGGCCCGCTGACCGCGATATCCCTGAGGCCGCTCTCGTACAGGTCGCACAGGTCCGTTCCCCGCCTTTGCTGTTTCTTGTTGTTGCGCGTAAGGCCCCCGACCGGTCCCCCGTGACGCACTGCCGCCGACTGCCGGTTTCGATCAGTCGGGTATCGAGCAAGCGATTTTCCCCCATACAAAGGTTTGAGGTCTACGGGGCGGCGGTTGCGCTTCCGCAACGCCCGATATCCCCGGTCCACACCGGGTGAATGTTCTGTTCTTTTGTATGGAGCGGCAACAATCCGGGCCCACCAGGGGCGCGACCCGCAGGCGCCGGGCGTAGTGGACTAGACCTTTCACGGGTTCACACGCGACACTGTCCCCGTGAGATCCGACAGGCATGCCAGACACGTCATCGCCCTGGATGTGGGCGGCACCGGGATGAAGGCCGCCCTCGTCGGCGAGGACGGCGCGCTGCTGTACGAGGCGCGGCGCGCCACCGGCAGGGAGCGCGGCCCCGAGGCCGTCGTCGAGACCATCCTCGCCTTCGCCGCGGAGCTGCGCGCGTACGGCGCCGGGCACTTCGGGGGGAGCGCGGCGGCCGCCGGGGTCGCCGTGCCCGGCATCGTCGACGCCGAGCGCGGGATCGCCCGGTACGCCGCGAACCTGGGCTGGCGCGACCTGCCGCTGCGGGACCTGCTCGGGGCGCGGCTGGGCGGCGTACCGGTGGCGCTGGGCCACGACGTGCGCACCGGCGGCCTCGCGGAGGGGCGGCTCGGCGCGGGCCGGGGCGCGGACCGCTTCCTGTTCGTGCCGCTGGGCACCGGGATCGCCGGGGCCATCGGCATCGACGGCGCCATAGAGGCGGGCGCGCACGGCTCGGCCGGCGAGATCGGCCATGTCGTGGTGCGCCCGGACGGCCCCGCGTGCGGCTGCGGCCAGCGCGGCTGTCTGGAGACCCTGGCGTCCGCCGCCGCGGTGACCCGCGCCTGGCGGGCGGCGAGCGGCGACCCGGAGGCGGACGCCGCGGACTGCGCGCGGGCCGTCGACTCCGGCGACCCGGCGGCGGTACGGGTGTGGCACGACGCGGTCGACGCGCTCGCCGCGGGCCTGATCACCGCGCTCACCCTGCTGGACCCGCGCACCCTGATCATCGGCGGCGGGCTCGCCGAGGCCGGGGACACCCTGTTCACGCCGCTGCGCCGCGCGGTGGCGGACCGGATCACGTTCCAGCAGCTCCCCGAGATCGTCCCCGCGGCGCTCGGCGACACGGCGGGCTGTCTGGGGGCCGGGCTGCTCGCCTGGGACCTGGTGGGCGTGGACGCGGCGGCCCCGAGGACCCCGGCCCCCGCCGGCTCCCCCTCCGCTCCTTCCGCTCCCGCCCCGCACGCGCAACCGTCCGACACCCCGTCACTCGCCCCGGAGGTAACCGCCTGATGGCCGCTCGCGACAGATCCGCCGTACGCGCCGAACCCACCGTCCTCACCGGCGCCCGGGTGGTGCTGCCCACCGGGACCGTGGACGGCGGGCGGGTGATCGTCCAGGACGGCCGGATCGCGGGCCACGCCCCGGCGGACGCCGCCACCCTGGATCTGACGGGCCACTGGCTCGTCCCCGGCTTCGTGGACCTCCACAACCACGGCGGCGGCGGTGCCTCCTTCACCTCCGGCTCCGTGGACGACGTACTCAAGGGCATCCGCACACACCGCGAACACGGCACCACCACACTCGTGGCCTCCGCCGTCACCGGCGAGATGGACTTCCTCGCCCAGCGCGCCGGACTCCTGTCCGAACTGGTCGAGCAGGGCGACCTCGCCGGGATCCACTTCGAGGGCCCCTTCATCTCCCCCTGCCGCAAGGGCGCCCACAGCGAGGCGCTGCTGCGCGACCCGGACCCGGCCGAGGTGCGCAAGCTGATCGACGCGGCGCGCGGCACGGCGAGGATGGTCACGCTCGCCACCGAACTCCCGGGCGGCATCGACTCCGTACGGCTCCTGGCGGAGCACGGCGTGATCGCCGCGATCGGGCACACGGACGCCACGTACGAGCAGACCGTCGAGGCCATCGCCGCGGGCGCGACCGTCGCCACGCACCTCTTCAACGCGATGCCGCCGCTCGGCCACCGGGCGCCCGGACCGATCGCCGCGCTGCTGGAGGACGAGCGGGTCACCGTCGAGCTGATCAACGACGGGACGCATCTGCACCCCGCCGCCCTGGAGCTGGCGTTCCACCGCGCGGGCGCGGACCGCGTCGCGTTCGTGACGGACGCGATGGACGCCGCGGGCTTCGGCGACGGGCGCTACCAGCTCGGCCCGCTCGCCGTCGACGTGACGGACGGGGTCGCCCGGCTGGTGGACGGCGGCTCGATCGCGGGCTCGACACTGACGCAGGACACCGCTTTCCGGCGGGCCGCCACGGTGGACCGGCTGCCGGTCGAGGACATCGTCCGGGCGATCTCCGCGAACCCGGCGAAGCTGCTCGGCGCGTACGACCGGATCGGTTCCCTGGAGCCGGGCAAGGACGCCGACGCGGTGGTGCTGGACGCGGACTTCGCCCTCAAGGGCGTGCTGCACAAGGGAGAATGGGTGGTCGACCCCCGCGTCGGCTGACCCGGCGCGGGTACGGAGCGGAACGGAAGCGGTCGGTCCGGGGGCTGGGCCAACCGCTTTCTTTTTGACATGATCGCTCCGCCGGGGGGGGGGGGGGGGCCGGGGGGGGCCGCGCCGGGCCGCGGGGCGCGCCCCCCCCGCCCCCCGCCCCCCCGCCCGCGCCGGCGCCC
>NZ_JBHZDA010000135.1:0-14870 GCF_042755665.1 Streptomyces sp. NPDC059142 | reverse complement strand
AGTTGGCAGACCAGGCTCCGCAAAGCGACGCACGAAGAAATCAACGACCCCGCGTCCACGCCGCACAGGTTAAAGATCAAGCTAAGGGCTGTCCCATAAATGATCTCCGGGTCGCCTCGGGCATGGCTGGCCGCCGTGCGGCCCGCTTGCCTATCCGGCGAGAGCGAGGTTGTGTATCCGTGCGATACCGAGCATGGCGTGGTGGACGCCGTCGCCCTTGAGGCGGCAGTCACGCAGGATCTTCCAGGTCTTCATGCGGGCGAAGGCGTGCTCGACGCGGGCTCGGACCTGCTTGTGGGACCTGTTGTGTTCCTCTTTCCAGGCCGGAAGTTCGGTCTGGCCGCGCTGCCGGCGGTGCGGGATGACGAGGCCGGTGCCCGGGTAGCCGCCGTCGGCGATCGTGGTGGTCTTGCCGACGGCGGCTTTGGCGCCGGACTCCTCCCATGCCTTGCAGTCGTTGCGGTTCCCGGCGAGCGGCCGGCCGACCACGACGACCAGGCGGGTATCGGCGTCGATGACGACCTGGTGGTTGGTGGAGTACCGGTAGTTCTTCGACCGCTCCGCGATGGCGTGATCGCGGGTGGGGACCAGGGTGCCGTCCACGATGAGCACGGCGTCCTTGGCGAACCGCTTGCGGGGCTGGAGTGCGAGCAGGGGGCCGAGGTGGTTGATGACTCGGCAGGCCGTGGACTTCGAGACGCCGAACAGCGGAGCGAGCTGCCGCAACGTCAGGTTGGTTCGCCAGTAGGCCGTGACCAGCAGCACTCGGTCCTCCAGCGGCAGGCTCCACGGCCTCCCTTGGTGAACCACATCTGCTCCATCGCGCCGGAGCGTGGTCAGCAGTTTGCCGAAGCAGCGGGGGCTCAGCCCTGCGAACGGCGTTATCCAGGACGGCTCCGATGCCGTGATCACACTCACCACATCGTGATCATCGCGCAGGCCGGCCTCATGCCGAGACAACCCCACAGCTACGCTGCTCGGGGCAGTCCACAGTGCGCAAGACCTGGGGGAAACCGTGAACCGACCTCTGCTGTTCCTCGACGTGGACGGGCCGCTCAACCCTTATGCGGCCAAGCCGGAGAGACGTCCCGACGGCTACACCACACTCCGAGTTCCCCGGAACCATGTCCATGAGGACGACAGGGACCTTGCGTCCCGACGGCGCCCCCTGCGGGTCTGGCTTAACCCAGAGCACGGACGAATCCTGCTCCAGCTCGGCTTCGAGCTGTGCTGGGCCACCACATGGATGGACGACGCCAACCGGTGGATCGCACCGGTCCTCGGCCTTCCGGCACTTCCCTTTGTGGACTTCGGCGACGTCCTGCTCCAAGAGCGCCCTGATGGAGTCCACTGGAAGACCGGACCGCTGGTGAGCTACGCAGGCGGCCGTCCCTTCGCCTGGGTAGACGACGAGCAGAGCGATCTGGATCAGACCTACGTGACCGCCCACCACCAAGGACCCGGGCTCCTCCACCATGTCAACCCGAGGATCGGCCTACGCGAGAACGACTTCCACACGCTCGCCGACTTCGCCCAGTCCATGGACACCTCGCGAACCACCGGCTGAGCACCTCGCCAGTTCGGCAGGCCGCTCCGCACTCGAGACCGAGATCTTTACGGGACAGCCCTTAGTAGGGTTTTGTTATGTCTCTGGGCAAGTGAGCCTTCTGGTGTTTTCCGGCTGGTATGAGGGTGGATGAACTCGCTTCGTGTCGGGGTTGGTTGGAGGAGTTCGTCGGGGAGGTGTTTGCGCCGTTGGCGCGTGCTGACCAGCGGGTGAAGGGCAGCCTGTATCTGCGGGGTCTGCTGCTGGAGGGGCGTCGGAAGTCGATGCAGTCGATGGCCGGGCGCCTGGGTGTGGATCATCAGCAGTTGCAGCAGTTCATGACCTCGTCGACCTGGCCGGTGGACACTGTTCGCACGAGGTTGGCCCGGCGTGCGATGGCGGTGGTGCGGCCGCAGGTGTGGGTGGTGGACGACACCGGGTTCCCGAGGGACGGAACGTCCTCACCCGGGGTGGCCAGGCAGTACTCCGGCACCCTGGGCAAGGTCGGGAACTGCCAGATCGGGGTCAGTGTCCATGCCGCGTCCGACACGGCGTCCTGCCCCTTGTCCTGGCGGCTGTTCCTGCCCGGCAGCTGGGACGGGGCCGAGGCGGCCGGCCGGCGGGCCCGTTGCCGGATCCCCGACGGTGAACATCACCGGCCGAAGTGGCAGCTTGCCCTGGACATGCTCGACGAACTGGCCACCGCCGGGCTACGGCCCGCGGTGCTGGTCGCGGACGCCAGCTACGGGGCGAACGCCGGCTTCCGCCGCGGCCTGGAAAACCGCGGCCTGGCCTACGCGCTGCAGGCCAAGGGCGAAATGACCGCCCACGCCGAGCCGGCCGTGCCGCACCAGCCGCCCCACAGCGGGCGCGGACCGCATCCGCTGCCCCGCTACCGCACCCGCCCGGTCAGCCTGCGTGAACACGCCCTGGCCGCAGGACGCGACACGACAGTCACGGTCACCTGGCGCAAAGGCTCGAAAGCCGCCATGTCCGCCCGCTTCGTCTTCCTGCGTGTCCGCCTCACCGGCCGCCGCCCGAAACCCGCCCCGGACGGTGTCATCGCACCGCGGTGGCTGATCGCCCAATGGCCCGAAGGGGAGAACGAGCCGGTCACGTACTGGATCTCCAACCTCCCGGCCGACATCCCCGCCCGTGACCTGGTCCGGCTCGCGAAACTGCGCTGGCGCATCGAGCACGACTACCGCGAGCTGAAGACCACCCTGGGACTCGACCACTTCGAGGGCCGCTCATTCACCGGCCGGCACCGCCACGTCACCCTCATCACCGCCGCCCACCTCTTCCTGACCGCACTGGAACGGCCTTCCCACCGGTGCGGGCCGCCGCGTCACCGCGGGCGGAGACCTGCCTTCGGCGCGTCGGCAACCAAGCGCGGGGGCGGGATCGCTGACGGCCCTGCTGAACCGGGCGGCGGCCACCCAGGTGGAGGTCGGCCGTCGCCGGATCTCCATCAACGACCCCAGCTACCGTCTCAAGAACCGGCTCGCCGCCATCGAACCTGACCGGGACGACGCGGCCTGATCAAGCTTCCCGGCGAGTTTTCACAGCTCAGTCCAGACATGTCCCTCGGAATAGTCGTGCCAGCCCCGGAAGTACCAGTTGGCGAGATCCCCGATTCGCTCGATGCAGTCCTCGAAATAGCCATCGGGCGTCGGCCTTGGAAAGTTCGGGTGGGACGTCCACGACGGAACCCAGGTCGCGACCTCATAGAACCCCTCAGCGACCCATCGATCGAGCTTCTCTTCGGACTGAGATCGCTCGCACGCGGCTCGCATCACCCGCTCCAGGCGGGTGAAGGCAGCCCGGTCCCACTCCAGATCCCCGCGCAGCCGCAGCAGGAAGCTCCCCTCCTCTGCGTCGAACTCCCGCCTCAGAACCTTCGTGATCTCGTCCATTGCCGAGATCATGACAGCCTCTGGAGGGACCCCTGCCACTGCCCACCAACCATCACGCCGACCACCGACTGGTGCACGTATCGCCGTACTTGGTGGAGCACCCACAGGAGTACGCCGACAACGTCGGCGCCGAACGCGGCGATGGCCGACTCCCGCCACCGCGTCCGCAACTGGGACAGCGACCGCGGCTCCTTGCGCTTGTGCGGGCGCGTCCGGTCGGCGGCCCGGCAGGCCAGCCCGTAGGCGGCCCGCTCCCCCGGCTCGTACCCGTGCTCTTCCACGTACTCGGCAGTGAGGACGAACAGTGCCTCCTCGATCTGCTGACGGCGGGTTGACTGCCAGCCGATGAGTCGTCGGTCGATGCCCGCGATGTGCAGCAGCTCGGTGAACGTCTTCATGGTCTTCTGCGCCCGGTCCTCCAGAGCGCCCGCGCAGCCGACCCAGTACAGGTAGTCGACCTCGGAGAGGTCCTCGGCGTCCTTGCCGACGATCGGGACCTCGAAGTTGACCTCCTTGGTCCACTCGACGCGCTGCTTCTTGACCAGCCCCCAGGGGTTGCCCTTCTTCTCCAGGTTCTTGAGCATCGTGCCCGCCTCGGACGGGAACGCGGACTCGATCACCACCTGGTAGCGGCGCATGTCGACGATGTGGTCGATGTCGACCGGGCACTGCTCCACGCACGCGCTGCACGACCAGAGCACGTCCGGGTCGATGAGCGGCCGTTCGGCCTCGGCCGACTTCGTGTTGTCAGGTGTGTTCGCCCGTGAGGGTGGCGTAGACGACGACGTTGTCGGCGTAGTGGCTGTCGGCCCTGGAGTACTTTCCGCCGCAGGTGATGAGGCGCAGGCCCGCGTGGTCGAGGTTGCGGTAGACCTCCACGGTGGGGAACCGGTCCTTCGGGTGGACCGCGACGCGGTCGACGGTGAACTCGGCGGTACGGCCGTCCTCGCGCGTGACGTCGATCCGGTCTCCCGGGTCGAGTGTGGCCAGTTCGAAGAAGACCGCGGGGGCGCCGTTCCAGGTGACGTGCCCGGCGATCACCGAAGGGCCTTCGCTTCCGGGAGCCGGCCCGGGGGTGTACCAGCCGGCCTTCGCGGGATCCCGGGGTGTCTCCATGGCGCGGTCCTCGCCGAGTCCGAGGCGTTCGAGCCCGGAGGAGACCTTGAGCGAGGGAATTGTGACCCGCACCGGGGCGGAGGCGGGCATCGCGGCGAACTGCGTTCTACCGGGCGCCGGTTCGGCCTTCCCGGAGGCCGGCGAGGACGCGGCGGACGGCGCGCCCTTGTCGACGGCCTGGGGTGGGGAGGGGTGTTGTCGGCTGATTCCCCAGGCCAGCAGCACCCCTCCCACGAGCAGCAGAGCCGCGATGGCCGACAGCGGGACACGGCTTCGCCAGGGGCGCCTGCCGTCATGGGGCGTGTGATCCTGCTGTGTTCCGCTCATGGTCTCCACCCGTTCCTGCGGCTGTCCGTGTCCCGCGCGGCCTGTCGTGGATCCGGTCAGCTCCGGTGCGGCGCCTGCGTGGTGCGCGCACGGCGCCGGACGACGAGGAGTCCGCCCGCGGCGAGGACAGCCGCGCCACCACCGGCGAGCAGTGCGGGCGACTCGATCCCCTGGGTGCTGCCCGAGCCGGTCTCGACGCCGCCCACCGGCATGGAGCCGACCGCGGCGCCCTTGACCATGCCGCAGTCGGCGGGCGCGGTGGCTTCTTGCGGAAGCTTCGGGTCGAGTTCGCTCTTGCCCTTGCCGAAGTCGTACTCGCCGTTGTTGTTCGGGTCGATGCCGTGCTGTACGACGTGCAGGTCCTTGATGTGGTCCACCACGGCCTGCGAGACGGGGATGGTCCGGGAGTAGGTCAGCTTGCCGTCCTTGTCCGCGACGGGCATACGGTCGACGGCGAGTCCGCTGTCCTTGGAGGTGTCGCCCTTGGTCGTCAGGGAGATGTTGATGTCGCCGTACATCGGCAGTCCCTCGGCGGTGCTGACGATGCCGTCACCGTCCTTGTCGGCGCTCGCGTCCGGGCAGCGGAAATCATGGCCGTCCGTGGACCCGTGGATGTGCTGCGCGTGTGGCTGATTGGGCACCAGGCCCGTCGCCTCGATCTTCACCGTCAGGTTCTTGCCCTCCAGGCTGAGGAGCGCCACACCGCTCGCACCCGAATCGTTCAACTGCTCCAGATCGATCTGGTATGCCTGACCGTCAACAGCCTTGGCCGAGGTGGTGGTGTGCCCGTCGTGGGCGAGTGCGGGCGTGGCTGCGGCCAGGGTGAGCGCGGCGGGCAGGGCCAGGAACGTAGCGAGACGGGCTGTGCGCTGGGCTATCACGTGGATGCATCCCCTTCGTGGCAGAACCCCGTCTCTGCTGCCGGGGTTCTGTGCCGGGTCTCTGATGCCTCCTATTCGCTGCGCCGTGCTTCAGGGTTTGGTTCTGGACACGACCTTCCTGAATTCGTTGTGCGTGGGGGGCGCAGGCGAGTCATCCGTACGTCTGTCGCTGTCCGGGGGTCTGCCAAGGTTCCACCGATGGCTCATGACCGAAGACGGCCCGAGGTGGAAGAGCCCGCCGACTGCAACAAGGGCCCGATGGCACGACCGCCTCGACTTGCGCATGTGCGGCGCCCACAGTCTGCTTTTCCTGGCGTTTGCCACCCTCAAGCGCTGTAGGACCGGCATCCTCCGGACTTCGCGACCAATCCCTGGTGCCCGTATCAACGAATGAGGAGCAGGCGCGGGGCGGGTCGGCCGCTCTCACAGACCGAAGGCGGCAACTACCATGCTCACCTTGATTCTGATCGGACTGCTGGGCGGGCTCATCACCGCTGTCTCGCCCTGCATCCTGCCGGTGCTGCCGGTCGTCTTCCTGGCCGGGGGTCCCGGTTCCGAAGCGCCACCGGGCACGGTTGCTCCGCCAGATCGGTCGAGGGCGCCCCGGCGGGAGGGCGATGTCCTGCTCGCGCCGCCCGGGACACCTCCGGTGCACAAGGCACAGCGCAACCGGCGCCCCTACGCGGTGGTCGCGGGCCTCGTCATCAGCTTTAGTTTCTTCACCCTGCTCGGCGTCACGCTGATCTCCGCCCTTGGGCTGCCGCAGGACATCCTGCGGTACGTCGGGCTCACCCTTCTGATCCTCATCGGCCTGGGACTGATCTTTCCACCCGTCGAACGGCTGCTGGAGAAGCCCTTCGCCCGCATTCCTCAGCGTCAGGTCAACAAGGAAGGCAGCGCGTTCGTGCTGGGCCTGGGGCTGGGGCTGTTGTACGTGCCGTGTGCCGGGCCCGTTCTCGCGGCCATCACGGTGGCCGGCGCGCGCGGGGAGATCAGCGCCGACATCGTCGCCCTGACGCTGTCCTTCGCCGTCGGCACCGCGGTCCCGCTGCTGGTCTTCGCGCTGGCGGGCCGCCGGGTCGCCGAGCGGGTCAGCGCCTTCCGCACGCGTGCCCGCAAGCTGCGGATCGCCGCGGGTACGTTGATGATCGTCCTGGCGTTCGCCCTCGCGTTCAACGTCACCGACGCGATCCAGCGCGCACTGCCCGACTACACCTCCGCCGCGCAGAGGAAGATCGAGGACAGTGACACCGCGCGCCAGCAGCTCTCCGGGCTCTACGACGACAGCAACAAGGAACTCTCCCGCTGCGCGGACGGCGTCGACGAACTGCGCTCCTGCGGCAAGGCGCCGGCCATCGAGGGAATCGCCACATGGCTCAACACCCCCGGCGGGCGGCCCGTCGACCTCAAGGCACTGCGGGGCAAGGTCGTTCTGATCGACTTCTGGACCTATTCCTGCATCAACTGCCAGCGCAGCCTGCCCCATGTGGAAGCCTGGAACAGGGCCTACAAGGACAGCGGGCTGGAGGTGATCGGGGTCCACTCGCCGGAGTTCGCCTTCGAGAAGGACGCAGGCAACGTCACTGATCAGGCCAGGAAGCTCGGCGTGAACTATCCCGTGGCCCTCGATAACAAGCTCACGACGTGGAACAATTACCGCAACCGCTTCTGGCCCGCGAAGTACCTGATCGACGCCGACGGCACCGTACGCCACTTCAAATTCGGCGAGGGCGACTACGCGCAGACCGAAGATCTCATCCGCACCCTGCTCAAGCAGGCGGACCCCGCGGTGAATCTGCCACCGAGGACCGGACAGGGCGACACGGAGCTGACCGAGGACCGCACACCGGAGACCTACCTCAGCAACCTCCGTATCCGGGGCTACATCGGCAACCCGCTGGTCGACGACAAGGCCACCACGTACCGTCTGCCGGCTCGGATCCCCGTCAACCGGCTTGCCCTGGACGGCACCTGGACCGCGGGCTACGACTTCTTCACCGCCGGTCCCGGGGCACGGCTCGCCTTCACCTACATGGCCAAGAACGTCAACCTCGTGCTCGCCGGCGAGGGGCCGGTCACCGTCCTCGTGAACGGCCAGGTGACCAGAACAGTGCGGGTCCACGGCACCCCCACCCTCTACCGGCTCGTCGACGACGACACCGCGCGCCAGGCCACCGTGGAGATCCGCCCCGCCGCCGGAATCGAGGCGTACGCCTTCACCTTCGGATAGCAGCACCGCCATCACGGACACGTCTCCGGCGGTCCGCCGCCGGTGCTCCGGGCGCTCACCAGGGGCCTGACGCGGCCCTGAGGGTGAGTCCGATGCCGACGAGGAGCACGAGGGTGGAAGTGGCCACGGGGCCGGTCCGGGCCAGCCACCGGAGGAGCGCGGGCCGGGGCCTGGCGCTCGTACGCGACCTCTGCTCGATGCGGTCGCGCAGCCGTACGAGGATGAGGCCGGCCAGGGTGAGGGTGGTGGCCATGCCCAGTCCGTAGCCCACGACCAGAAGGATGCCGAAGGCCGTACGGCCCAGGGCGACGGCGCCCAGCAGGACGACCAGGGCGGAGGGGCTGGGGACGAGTCCGCCCGCGATGCCCATGCCGATCAGTCCGCTGCGGGTCGCGGTGGCGGGGGGCCGGTGGCTGTGCGGCGCGTGGCTGTGCACCGGGTGGCCGGAGGGTGGGTGGCTGTGTGTCTTCGTGAGTACGGCGAGGGCTGTGCCCTGATGGGGTGACGGTTCCGCCTGCCCGTTTCGCGGACGGGGGGTGACGTCGCCGTGGTGAGGTCCGTGGTCGGCTCCGTGGTGGTGATGATGCCCGTCGTCGTGGTGACCATGATGGTGGTCGTGGGCGTGGTGGTGTCCGTGGGCGTGGTGGTGTCCGTGGATGGGGCGGTTGAGGAGGGCGGCGCGCAGCAGCCACAGGCCGATGCCGGTCACGAGAAGTCCGCTGGCGGCGCCGAGCCAGGTCAGGACGGTCTCGCCCGCGAGTGTGGTGGCGATGGGCAGTGCGAGGCCGAGGACGAGTACGCCGGCGGTGTGGGTGAGGGTGACGGTGGCGCCGACGGTGACCGCGTCCCTGGGGGTGCCCCGTCGGCCGGCCAGGTACGCCGCCATGATGGTTTTTCCGTGACCGGGCAGCACGGCGTGCGAGGCGCCCAGGACCACGGCGAGGAGCAGGGCCAGGAGCCCGACGGGCACGGTGAGTTCACGGCTGCCGACAAGGGAGTCGAACACCGCGGAGACGCGGTCCAGGGCTGTGGTGAGAGGACCGGCGCCGGGCAGGACGTCCGACACACGGCCCGGGGCGTTTACCCCGTCGCCCGGAGCGGTGCGCAGTGCGGCGGAGCGCTGGTCCAGCGGGTCCGACAGTGGGTCCGTGGGGTAGCGCCGCAGTTCGTCGGTGGTGGAACGCGTGGGCACGTCGGCGTCGGTGAGCGTGATGCCGACGCCGCGGGCGGTGATCTCCTGCCAGCCGATCCGGTCGGTGTCGTACCCGGTGCGCACACTGACGTGTGACGGACGGCGCAGGTCCGTCGCCGAGGTGAGCGTGCAGGTGAGCCGGCTCGTGGTGAGTCCGGCCTCGCCCGGACGGTAGGTGAACGAACCGCTCGTTCGCGTCCATGCCAGTCGGTGGCCGTCGACCTCCACACGCAGCCGTCCGGCCGCGGTGGCGCACTCGTGCCGCGCGTGGGTACGGGCTTCCGCGGCGTCGACCGCGCCGTCGGCGTCACGGTCGACGCGTACCCGCTCCTGCGCGGCCGCGATCTCGGCCCGGTCGACGACGAGCTTCGCGTCGATACGGTCCGGGTAGAGGGTCAGCCCTGTGTGGTGATTGACGGTGAAGTTGCCCAGAGGGTGCGCGGCGGACACCGTGGCGGACGTGGCCGCGAGGCCCGCCACCAGGGCGCAGACGGTGGCAGCGCGGCGGAGCCGGGGAGATCTGTAGCCGTTCATGAGGCGGAACCGATTCGCTGGAGCGCACGGAGGGCGGTCCGTGCGGCGGGGGCGTGCAGAGGGTGGAAGCGCGGGTCGATGGCGAGGGCGGTTTCCAGGTCCCGGCGGGCCGCTGTCAGGTTGCCGAGAGAGCGTTCGATCACCGCGCGGTGGTAGTGGGAGAGTGCGCTGCGCGTGCCGAGTGCCAGGGCCCGGTCCGCGTACGGCAACGCCCGCGTGTCCTGTCCCGCGCGGTGCAGAGCCCAGGCGTAGGCGTCCTGCACCGCGATGAAGGGCCGGCTCTCCACTGCGGTACGGCCCATCGCGACAGCGCGCCGGGCATCGCCGTGATCGGCCTCGAAGAGAATGGCGTCCACATCGGCCGGGGCCTTCGAGGCCGCCCTCAACCGCTCCTGGGCGCGCAGGATCGCGTACTGCTCCTGCGCGGCGGCCGGGTGGCCGAGGGAGTCCTGGAGTTCGCCGAGGCCCAGGACGTACTGGGGCAGCGGAGCGATCGCCACCGCCGCCGTGTAGTCCGCGACGGCGCGGCGGCTGTCGCCGAGGGCGTGGTGGGCGCGGGCTCGTGTCTCCAGTAGCTGAGGGTCGCGGGGGACGGCTCGCAGGCCGTGCTCCGCCTCCCGCAGCCCCGTACGCGCGTCCCCCGACTCCACTGCCAGAGCGGCGAGATGCGCGCGGGCGAACGCCTGGTCGCCCGGTGTCGGGGCGTCCTGGAGCGCGCGTTCCATCAGGGCGCGGGCCCGGGGGACGTCGCCGCGCAGTTCCCAGGTGTAGGAGGCGCGGGCGAGCGAGGCGGTGTCGGGACGCAGATCGGTCATGCGCTGGACGTCCTGGTAGGAGGCTTCGTACCGGCCGAGCTGGGTGTGGGCGTCGGCGAGCACTCCGTGCGCCCCGGACCCCGCCGGGTTGGTGGCGACGGCCCGGCGGCCCCACTCCAGAGCCGCCCCGAAGTCGTGCCGGGCCGCGGCCAGTGCGCCCATCGCGGT
Source organism: Streptomyces sp. NPDC059142 (assembly GCF_042755665.1). NCBI lineage: Bacteria > Bacillati > Actinomycetota > Actinomycetes > Kitasatosporales > Streptomycetaceae > Streptomyces > Streptomyces sp. NPDC059142. The sequence goes on along the minus strand of NZ_JBHZDA010000135.1, from coordinate 4,145 downwards.
CTGGGCTGCGTAGTTGTCCTGCGGCTGGACCTTGAGAGAGGTCCGCAGCGCGGACTCCGCCTTGGCGTAGGTGGCCGGATCCGCCGTGGTACGGGCCTGTTGGACGTAGGCCATGCCCAAAGAGGCCCAGCCCGGGGCGTCTTCCGGCAGCCGCCGCAGACGTTCCCGCATCGCTTCGGGAGACCCGGGCCGTACCGCTGCCGTCGAGCTGCTTCCGGTCGGGACGGAGCTCTCTCCCGCCAGTCCGACCGCGCCGGCGGCGAAGAACGTCGCGCCCAGGGCCAGTGCGAGAACCGCCCCACGCAGCCGTCTTCGGCCTGCGCGGCCGGCCCGCGCGTCGGACGGCGGGGGCAGGGGGTGGGGACTGGGGTGGCTGGCCGGCTGAGGCACAGTCCTCCTCGCGAAGCACGATCGGATGACGGACGGGAAATGGGTGACGACCGCTGACGGTGACGCCTGCCGGCGGGCAGGACAGAGGCTTGTCGTAGGAGAGACCTGCCCTGCCCGCCGGCCCGTGGGCGTCAGCCGGTGGTGCCCCGGCGGCGCCAGGCACGGAACCCGCCGGCGCCCAGCAGCAGCGCGCCCGCTCCGCCGATCGCCGCCGCGCTGTTGGTGTGGAGCACCGAGGACCGCTGGGCCCCCGTCCTGGGCGAGTTAACGGCCTTGGTGTGAGGCAGTGCCAGATACGGGAACGCCCGTCCGAAGCCGACGTCGTTGGCGTTGACCTTGTCGCCGTCCTTGAGCGCGGGGACGAGTACACCGGTCCTGGCCGCGCCCTCGACCGCCTGCAAGGAGATGTCGATGGCGTCATCGGTCAGCCGCCGGCCGTTGGGGAACCCGGCCAGGTCACCCGCGAGCACACCGAGCCGCTGCGGCTTCGCGGTGGGGGCGACGCCCATGTTGAGCCGGAGTTCCTCGGCCGGGACGAGCTGGTCCGGGTTCGCGTCCTTGTTGAGGCTGTGGGCGTTCAGATCGGCCTTGATCGGACCGCACGCCTTGCAGATCCCGGTCAGATAGATCTCGGCGAGATCATCCCGTGGCGTCTTCGGCGCGGGGATCCCGTACACCTTCTGGATCACCTTGGGCAGGATCGGATCGTAGACCTTGTCGACGACCGGCTGCACGGTGCGGTCCTGGTCCGGTGAGATCGAGTTGAAGGCGTCCTTGTACTTCAGCGGTACGACGACCTCGTTGACCAGAGGATTGCCGAGCCGGGAGACCTGCCGCCAGTCGTTGCCGGTCTTCTCCTTGGCGCGGCTGTCGGTGACGGCCGCTCCCTGGCGCTCGGTCGTGGACCAGATGCCCACGACCGGGTTGCGGGCCGGGTTCCCCCGCAGCGCCAGGGCCTTCTTGGGGATCTGAAGCGCGACCGAGTTCACGTTGTAACCGGCCAGTGTGTCCTGGCCGGTCTCGCTCAGATTCCCGCCGTAGAGCAGGTCGAAGACCCGCAGATCGGCGAAGAACGGATCGTCGGCCTGACCTGCGAACGCCTTCGCGCCGCCGGGCACCTGGCGTACGGCCTGATCCCGCAGCGCCTTGTAGTCGGGCATCGACGCCGGACCCACTCGCGACGGCGCGACCGGGGCGCCCTCCAGCAGGGTGCGGGTGCGCCCCTTCTCCGTGACGGTCAGGTCGTACACCTGCCGGAAGTTCAGATTCGGGTCGTCGATCCTGCGGACGGGACCGGTGTTGTAGAGAAACTGGTTCTCGGCGTCCCTGATGATGTTGCGGAAGCACCAGGTGTACGTGACGTCGGCGCGCCCGTCCCCGGTGTTGTCGATCTTGATGTGGTAGCGGGCGTCATCGGCGAACGGGTAGAAGTTCGGTCCGCCGTTGGGCTCCTCGAACGGAATCCAGTTCGCGACGAGGGTCACCGTGCCGGACTTGTCCGGGCTGGTGAACGCGTACACATCCGTGTTGTCCGCCCGGGGATCACCGGCGATCAGCGGTGCCTCCCGGTGACTGGAGGCGGAGCTGACACCCGGCGCCAGGGTCAGCACGCCGAGCCCGGTGGCCAGCGCGCCCGTACCGAGGACGAGGAGGGAACGATCCAGGACACGGCGGGCACGAGGCCGTACCGAAGGGGGCTTCATGAGGTCCTCTCACTGCGAAGTCACCCGACCCCGGATACGGCGCTGCCGCGCACGGACACCAGAGTTCGGATGGGGGAAGCGTGAAAATCGCCCGGCGGTCAGCGGAACATGTCCCGGCGGCTTCTGCGAAGACACCTTGACCGGTCGACATCACCACGCGCCGGAGATCCGGCACGCGGAGACAGAGAAGCACGAAGAATGCACCGCAAGAGCCAATGCACCCCCTCATCGATCCCTTCCCATTCAACCGTCCAGAAAGAAACCGCAGGTGAAGGGCGCCAAATACCCGGACGGAAGAAGACGGGAATCACGCCCGACACGAAGCCGGGGACTAGGCCAATCGATACCATGCCCCCGTTACCGCGAATCACTCGCATCCTTGCAAAAGGAGCACGAAGCAGGCATTCGCTGAAAAATCGATTCTCCAATATTCCCACCTTTTCTCCTGCCAGACACTCCGCGACCCCGGAACGACTCCTTGCCGGGCGCGCTCACGTCCCAACGGCCCTACAAGCACCGGGGAGATGGCCGCACGGACGGCGGGAGCCGCATCTCCGCTCCTCGGATGCGACCCCCGCCTGATGCTGTCCGTCTTCCCTGAATCCCCGAGGGGTTCCGGACAGCGTTTATCACCCTGGCGGCGCGAATGCCTCCCGCAGGGAATATCAGCGAGTCGACCTGTGCAGCTATCTTGACACCGAACCACCGGACCGAATTACGAGAAAAGAACACGAATGTCCAGGGGAGCCACCCGGCGCCCTCTCCTCTGGGCCGAAGTATTCGACGTGGGGCCGCCTTCCTCGTCCCCGTCCGGGAAGCAATTCGACGCGGAGGGCAGGATGGATTGCCCCGAAAGCCCACCTCGCGCGCGATTCACCCGAACAGGCCAGAGCAGAGGTGGTGCCACACGGATGGCCGCCTTCCTGCCGGGCCGCTGGAGAACAGTGAGCCCGTGGCCCATATCCCACCGGGTGGCCCTGGCCCGTCTCCGCTCGACTGGGGGACGCCCTCGGAGCGGGCCGACCGCAACCTGATCGAGCCGCTCCAGGAACTGAGGGTCGTGCACACCGGTGTGCAGATCGTCTTCGCATTCCTCCTCGGCGTGGCCTTCACCAGCCGGTTTCCCCACCTCGACGCCTTCGAGCGCACCACTTATGTGGTGACGCTGCTGCTCACGGTGGTCTCCTCGGCAGTGCTCGCGACTCCGGTCGCACTCCACCGCGGCCTATTCCACCGGGGCGCCAAGGTCCGCATCGTCGCCCTGTCCGCGCGGCTCGCCGAGATCGGCCTCGTCTTCCTCACCCTCGCGCTCAACGGCGCCGTCCTCCTGCTCATGGATGTCGTTCTCGGCCGGACCGTCGCCCTGATCGTCACGACCAACACGCTGGTCCTCTTCACCGGCCTGTGGTTCGACCTCCCCAGGGCACTACGCCGCCCAGTCTCTTGACCTGCTCGCCGGGCCGGGTGAATCAGTGGAACGTGCGACCACTCCGTCTCCCTCGCGGTGAAGTGAACACCGTGTGAGCCGGAGTGGTCGGGCCGGACGCGTCGCCCTGACGGCCCTGGTTACGAGCTCGGCGGGGTCAGTACGCCGTCGATGAGGTACACCTTGGCGTTGGCCGTGGCGATGTTCCCGCAGGTGACCGTGGCGGTGTCGTTGACCTTGAACGACGTGCCGGAGCCCGAGGTGGTGAGCTTGCCACCCTCCAGCGTGGTGAAACTGCCGTGGGAGAGCTGATCGGGAGTGATCTCCTTGCCCACCACGTGGTAGGTCAGGATTTTCTTCAGCTCGGCCTTGTTGTTGAGGAGGGCATCAAGCTTCGCCTTGCCCAGCTTGTCGAAGGCCGCGTTGGTCGGTGCGAACAGGGTGCTGTCCTTGGCGTTGTTGAGCGTGTCGGTCAGCCCCGCCTTCTTCACCGCGCTCACCAGCGTCGACAGATTCGGATTCTGGGCCGCAGCAGTCGCCAGGGGCGCCTTGGCCATCTCGTCCGCGCTACCGGCACCGCTTCGGGGCAGCGAGGAACAGCCGGGCCCGAAGAGCTGGGAAGCGGA
>NZ_JBHZDA010000134.1:0-15141 GCF_042755665.1 Streptomyces sp. NPDC059142 | reverse complement strand
GGGGGGGGCGCGCGGCGCACCCCCCCCCCGGGGCGGCCCCGCCCCCCCCCGGCCCCCCCCCCCCGCGGGTCTGAGCCTCGTACCCCCGGAGCCTCGTACCGACGGAGCCTCGTCCCTCGGAGCCTCGTACCGACGGGGCCCGGGGTCCAGGGGTCAGCGCTCGGTGACGCGGCCCGCCGACACGTCGAGGCGGCGGGTCGTGCGGACCGCGTTGAGCATCCTGCGGTCGTGCGTCACCAGCAGGAGGGTGCCGTCGTAGGAGTCGAGCGCCGACTCCAACTGCTCGATCGCGGGCAGGTCGAGATGGTTGGTCGGCTCGTCCAGGACCAGGAGGTTCACACCCCGGCCCTGGAGGAGCGCCAGGGCGGCGCGGGTGCGTTCGCCCGGGGAGAGGGTCGTCGCGGGGCGCAGCAGATGGTCCGACTTGAGGCCGAACTTGGCGAGCAGCGTACGGATCTCGGCGGGTTCGATGTCGGGGACGGCCGGGCGGAAGGCGTCCAGCAGGGTCCCTGATCCGTGGAAGAGCGCGCGGGCCTGGTCGACCTCGCCGACGACCACACCGGAGCCGAGGGTGGCGTGGCCGGTGTCCAGCGGCAGCCGGCCGAGGAGCGCGGCGAGCAGGGTGGACTTGCCGCTGCCGTTGACGCCGGTGATCGCGACGCGGTCGGCGCGGTCGATCTGGAGCGTGACAGGGCCGAAGCGGAAGCCGCCCCGGGTCGCTTCGGCGCCGTTCAGCGTCGCGACGACGGCGCCTGAGCGGTCCGCCGAGGCGATCTCCATCCGCAGCTCCCACTCCTTGCGCGGCTCCTCGACGACATCGAGGCGTTCGATCATCCGCTGCGTCTGGCGGGCCTTGGCTGCCTGCTTCTCGGTGGACTCCGTCCGGAGGTTGCGGCCGATCTTGTCGTTGTCGGTGGCCTTGCGGCGGGCGTTCTTGACGCCCTTCTCCATCCAGGAGCGCTGGGTGTGGGCCCGGCTCTCCAGGGACGCCTTCTTGTCCGCGTACTCCTCGAACTCCTCGCGGGCGTGGCGCCGGGCCCGCTCGCGCTCCTCCAGATACGCCTCGTAGCCGCCGCCGAAGAGGGTGATCTTCTGCTGGGCCAGGTCGAGTTCGAGGACCTTGGTCACCGTGCGGACGAGGAACTCGCGGTCGTGGCTGACGACGACCGTGCCGGCCCGCAGCCCGGTGACGAACTTCTCCAGGCGTTCGAGGCCGTCGAGGTCCAGGTCGTTGGTCGGCTCGTCCAGCAGGAAGACGTCGTACCGGGAGAGCAGCAGCGAGGCGAGGCTCGCGCGGGCGGCCTGGCCGCCGGAGAGGGTCGTCATGGGCTGGTCGAGTCCGACGGTGAGGCCGAGCGAGGCGGCGGTCTCCTCGGCGCGCTCGTCGAGGTCGGCGCCGCCGAGGGCCAGCCAGCGCTCCAGACCGACGGCGTAGGCGTCGTCGGCGCCGGGCGCGCCGTCGACCAGCGCCTGGGTGGCCTCGTCCAAGGCGGTCTGCGCCGCGGTGACGCCGGTCCTGCGGCCCAGGAAGTCCCGTACGGTCTCCCCCGCGCGCCGCTCCGGCTCCTGCGGGAGGTGGCCGACGGCGGCGGTGGGCGGCGAGAGCCGCAGCTCCCCGTCCTCGGGCGTGTCGAGTCCGGCGAGCAGCCGGAGCAGGGTGGACTTTCCAGCGCCGTTGGCACCCACGAGCCCGATCACGTCGCCGGGCGCGACGACGAGGTCCAGCCCGGAGAAGAGCGAGCGGTCGCCGTGTCCCGCGGCGAGGTCCTTGGCTACAAGTGTGGCAGTCATCAGAGCGTCCGATCGTAGCGGAGTGCCGGCCGTGGCAGCCCGCCGGCGCGGCTCGTCCGGGGCCGCGGTCGGACGGCGCTCCCCCAGGTGAGGGCGGGGAAGCAGGGTCTCGTGGGCAACACGGTGCGGTCCAGGGGATTTTGAAGGGGCTCGGGGCGCTCCCCCGGCCTTATAGGGTCGGTGCATGAGCGGCGGAACGTGCGATGTGGTCGTGGTCGGCGGTGGGGTCATCGGGCTGACGACGGCGGTGGTGCTGGCGGAGGACGGCCTGCGGGTGGTGCTGTGGACCCGTGATCCGGTGGCCAGGACGACGTCGGCGGTGGCCGGGGCGCTGGTCTGGCCGTACCGCATCGAGCCGGCCCGGCAGGTCGGCCCCTGGCTGGAGCTGTCGCTGGAGCGGTACGAGGCGCTCGCGGGCGACGCGGAACGTACGGGGGTGCGGATCGTGCCCGGTCTGATGGCGCACACCCCCCTCGACGGGCTGGGGAGCTGGACGTCCCGGGTACGGGGGCTGCGCGAGGCCCGCCCCGACGAGCTGCCCGAGGGGGTCGGCCAGGCGCTGCGGGCCAGGGTGCCGCTGATCGACATGCCGGTCTATCTGCGGTATCTGAAGGCGCGGCTGCGGGCGGCGGGCGGCACGGTCGAGCGGCGCTCGGTGACGGACTTCGGCGAGCCGGCCGCGTTGGCGTCCTCGGTGGTGGACTGCACGGGGCTGGGCGCCCGGGAGCTGGTGCCCGACGTGTCGGTGCATCCGGTGCGCGGGCAGGTGGTGATCGTGGAGAACCCGGGGATCGAGGAGTGGTTCGTGGGCGCGCTGCCGGGCGCGAGCGAGATGACGTACGTACTGCCGCAGCCGTACGGGGTGCTGCTCGGCGGGACCGCGACCGAGGGCTCCTGGGACCTGGGCCCCGACCAGGAGGAGGCCGACGCCATCGTGGCGCACTGCGCGCGGATCGTGCCCGCGCTGGCGGGCGCGCGGGTGCTGGAGCACCGGGTGGGGCTGCGCCCGGCCCGCCCCCGGGTGCGGTTGGAGGCCGTACCGCTGCCCGGCGGTGGGCGGCTGGTGCACAACTACGGGCACGGTGGCGCGGGCGTCACCGTGGCCTGGGGGTGCGCCGAGGAGGCCGCGCGGCTGGCCGTCGGCTGACGGGTCCCGCACCGCGAGCCGGAGCTCGTGCCCGAACAGCGGCCGGAGCCGGGGCCGGACCCGTCGCGCGCATCGGATCCGGCCCGGCTCGCGGTGTCAGCAGGCGGCGGGGGTGGCCGCTGTCAGGTGGTAGTCGGCCCGCCCGTCGAGGAGCAGCACCGCCAGCGCCCGCTGGGACTGGCGCAGCGGTACGAACGCGCCCTTCCCGGTGGGCAGCGCGACCACTCCGTGCAGCGCGAGCGCGTCCTTCACCCCGGCGTACTGCGCGGCGTCCAGCCGGTAGCCGCAGGGCGGGTCCTGGATGATCCGGTCGGAGGGCGCGGGATCGTTGTCGGCGCCCCCGAGGTAGACGGGGCCCTGGTCCCTCAGTCCGGCCAGCCGGGCGGAGGCGGTGGCCGCGGCGATCCGGGCCCGGCGCTCGTCGGCGAAGGAGAACAGGCCGCCCAGGGAGTCGAGCTGGCTGGTCACCCGGCGCCGGTTGTTGAGGGACGGGTCGGCCTTCTCCGCGTCGGTCAGCGGGTTCACCCGGCTCTCGATGAGCAGGCTGAGGGAGTGTTTGACGCCCGCCGCGTTGCGCAGGATGCGCTCCTGGCCGTCGCCCGCGGTCTGCCGGATGGGGTCACCGGTCACCGGGTCGGTCCAGATGCCGTACGTGCCGATGGAGTGGCCCGCCGCTTGGGCCGCCGGGCGTACGTAGCGCTCGGACAGACTCCGTGACGCGTCGTGGACCCCGGGGGCGGTGTTGAGGTTGCGCGGCCAGAGGTCGAAGAGGTCCTTGTCGTAGTAGGGCGGGGTGGCTCCGTACTCGTGCAGGTCGTAGACGATGTCCGGGGCGCGGTCGCGCAGGACGGCCGCCATGGCGCGGGCCTCGGCGGTGGCCAGTTCGACATGGTCGCGGTTGATGTCGACACCGTCGGAGTTGCCCCGGGTGTCGGCGGCCCGGCCGTCCGGGTTGGCGGTGGGCAGGACGAGGACGTTCGTACGGTCCAGGAAGCGCCGCGTCTCCCGGTCCCGGGGGTGGGCGAGGTCGCGGACGGTGGTGAGGCATGCCTCGCGCCCCGACGGTTCGTTGCCGTGCTGGCTGCACACCAGGAAGACGGTGACGGGGGCGCGCCGGGCGCCGAGTTCGACGAGCTGGAGCGGGCGCCCCTGCTTCGTCGTGCCGATGGTGCGCAGCGAGACGCGGTCGCCGCCCCGGGCCACGGCGGAGAGGAACGCCCGCTCCTCGGCCTCGCCGGTCCACCGCGCGCCGTCGCTGGTCTCGAAGCCGGTGCGGGGCTCGGTGGACGACGCTCCCTCCGCGGGGGCGGCGTGCGCGGGGGCGGGGGCGGTCGAGGACACGGCCAGGACCAGGGCCAGCGAGGACGCCGCCAGGGTCAGGGCGCGCGCCCCGGGGAGGCGGCGGAGCAGGGCGGTGGACCGCGACCGGGCGCCGGAGCGGGTCCCCGTCCGCGTGGCCGCCGAGGTGGCCGTAGGCGTCTCCATCGTCGTCCTCATCGCTGGTCCCCCGGGATGGGAGAGGTCGGTCGGGACCCGCTCACGCCGCCGCTCAGGGGCTCACGCGGGACGGCGTTCGGGGGTACGGCGCCGGTGGTGGCGCGGGCGAACGCCTGTGCGCCGCCGACGAACGGGACGTGCGCGGCCGTGCGGGTCAGATCGACGGTGAGCGTGGGGGTGCCGGCCGGCGGGTCGATGAGGCCCCGGTCGGTACCGGCGACGATCAGCGCGAGCCGGTGGCCGGCCGGGACGACATGGTCGGTCGCGGCCAGGTCGAGGGTGATCGTGTACGGCGTGCCGGGGGTGAGCGGGCGTCCCCGCTCCGGCGACGCGTAGGTGCCCAGATCGGCCCAGCCCCGGCTGACGACGTTGTGGCCCACGTCCGCGGTGCGGGCCGCGGTCTCCCGGTAGCAGGAGCTGTCCGCCGTGGTGCTCGGGCCCCAGCAGGTGCGTTCGGTGAGGGTGGTGATGCCTTCGCCGGAGGCGCCGTAGTCACGGATGGTGTCGGGGCCGAGATCGACCAGGACGGCGGAGAGATGGGCGGTCGAGGTGGACGGTGTGGCGGTGACGGTCACCTTCGAGGAGCCGGACAGCCGCAGGTCCCGGCTGAGGGGGCGGGTGACGAAGCCGGTCTTCGCGGGGGTGGTGCGGTCGATGTCGGTGGCCCAGTCGTCCTCGCCGAGGCGCCGGTCGTCGGTGAAGGTCTCGGTGGAGCCGGGCGCGGCGGGGGTGCGGCCGAGCGTGCCCACGCCGGGCAGGGCGCCGCTCGCCGGGCGCAGGGTGGTGGTGGCGGTGGTGCGCGGGGGCCAGACCCGGTCGGTGGTCCACCGGTCGGGGGCGCGCTCGATGTCAGCCATGGGCTCGCGGTCGATGCCGTTCTCGTAACCGAGGAGGTAGTGGTCGAACCAGCGGTGCAGGGTGGTGACCCAGGTGGCGCGGCGGAAGTCGAAGGGGTCGACATGGCCGGTCTGGGAGAGCCAGATCTTGCGCTCCACGCCCGCGTCGGCGAGCGCGTCCCACCACTGGCCGAGGTGTTTCGTACGGACGTTGAGGTCCTGCATGCCGTGGACGGCGAAGACGCTGGCCTTCACCTTGGACGCGTCCTTGACGTAGTCGCGCTCGGTCCACAGCGGGGTGATGTCGCCGCTGCGTGGCGCGCCGTCGACCAGCCGCTGCTGGACCGCCTGGCAGCGGGCGCGGGCCTCGGGGCTCTCCACGTAGTCCGAGAGCCATTCGGGGCCCGAGCCGTACAGGGGCGCGCCCTGCGCGAAGTAGTAGTCGTACCAGGAGGAGATGGCGGCGATGGGGACGATGGTCCTGAGCCCCTTGACGCCGGTGGCGGCGACGCCGTTGGCGATGGTGCCGTCGTAGCTCTTGCCGATCATGCCGGTGGCGCCGGTGGTCCACCCCGCCCGAACGGGCTCGGAGCCGGTGCGGCTGCCGTACGCGCGGGCGCGGCCGCCCAGCCAGTCGACGACGGCTTTGGCGGACTGGACGTCGGAGCGCCCGCCGGTGTCCACGCAGCCGTCGGAGCGGTTGGTGCCCGCCAGGTCGACGGCGACGAAGGCGTAGCCGCGCGGCACGAAGTAGTTGTCGTAGTGCAGGGGGAAACCGGCCGGGTCGCCGTTGGCGTCGTAGGTCTTGCGCTGGCTCTCGTTGCCCCGTCCGCAGCAGGAGTAGTAGGGGCTCGCGTCCATGATCACGGGGATCTTGCGGCCCTGGAGCGCGGGTTCGTGCGGGCGGACGATGTCGACGGCGACGCGGTCGGTCCTGCCGTCCTCGTCGCTGTCGAGGCCGGTGTCGACCCAGACCGACTCCCTGACCGCGTCCTCGTACGAGTAGACCGGACGGCTCTCCTCCACCCGCTGGCCGCTCACCGCCGGGGGTGTGCCCTGCTCGGCCCCCTGTGCGGGGGCGGGGGTGAGCACCACCCCGAGCAGCACGGCGGAGGCCGCCGCGGCGAGCGCTCCGCGGGACCGGTGTCCGAATGATCTGCGGGCAGCCCGCGGCCGGATCTCCATGGGGCGGAAGCTACCCCGGTCAACTCCCGTTCAAAAGAGGGCAGTCCCGGGATCAGGGAGACATCGGGAGGACATCGGGGAAATGTCAGGGGGCCACGGTGGACTGGGAGCGCTCTCAGGCGCCATGGTCAGCGGCTAGTGTGGGGGTCTGTCCGGCTGGCGCGCCGCGCCCCGCGCGGGCGCCGTCGCCGTCGCCGTACAGTCCGCCGTATCCACCGACGAGGAGCGCACGTCGTGTCCGAGCCGACCCCTGGGGCACGCCCCACTCTGGAAGCCGTCGCGGCGCGCGCCGGTGTCTCCCGGGCCACGGCCTCCCGGGTCGTGAACGGCGGCGCGGGGGTGCGCAGCCCGCTGGTGGAGAAGGTGCGGCGGGCCGTGGACGAGCTGGGGTACGTTCCGAACCACGCGGCCCGCTCCCTGGTCACGCGGCGCACCGGCGCGGTCGCCGTGATCATCGCGGAGCCGGAGATCCGGATCTTCTCCGACCCGTTCTTCTCCCAGCAGATCCGCGGGATCAGCAAGGAGCTGACCGCGCACGACACCCAGTTGGTGCTCCTGCTGCTGGAGGGTCCCGGCGACTACGAACGGATCGCCCGCTATCTGGCGGGCGGCCATGTCGACGGCGCGCTCGCCTTCTCCCTGCACACCGACGACCCCATCCCGGCGATCACCCGGCGGGCCGGGATCCCCACGGTGTACGGGGGCCGGCCGAGCTGGACATCGGCCGCGGACCAGCAGGCCGTGCCGTACGTGGACGCCGACAACCGCGGTGGGGCCCGGCAGGCCGTGCGCCATCTGCGGGACCTGGGGCGGCGGCGGATCGCGCACATCGCGGGGCCGCCCGACCAGACCTCGGCGACGGACCGGCTCGACGGCTACCGGGACGTGCTGATGGACGAGGATCCGGCGCTGGTGGAGGCGGGTGCGTTCACCGAGGAGAGCGGCGCGCTGGCGATGGCGGAGCTGCTGGACCGGTGCCCCGATCTGGACGCGGTGTTCGCCGCGAACGACCTGATGGCGGCGGGCGCGCTGCGGGTGCTCAAGGAGCGGGGCCGCTCGGTGCCCGGCGATGTGGCCGTGGTGGGCTTCGACGACATGGACGCGGTGGTGGGGGTCACGGATCCGGCGCTGACCACCGTCCAGCAGGACGTCGACGGGCAGGGGCGGCTGATGGCGCGGCTGCTGCTGCGCGGTCTCGACCGGGACCGGGAGGGTTCCACCGCGCCCGCCTCGGTCATCACACCGACCACACTGGTACGGCGGGACTCGGCCTGAGCCGTGTCCCGCCGTACGGGTGGTCCCTCCGGTGTGCCGCGTCGCGCTGCTACTTCGTCGCGGTGGACCGGGCCGGGACGTCGAGCGTCGTACCGTCCGAGAAGGTGACGGTGGTGGCGGTGGCGCCGAAGTTGTGCGCCGCGTGGACCCGTACCCCGTTCCTGCTGAAGACGGCCGAGGTGGGCACGGAGCCCGTCACGGTCGCGTCGGGGGCGCCCAGCGCGTCCAGGGTGGCGATCCAGTGGTACGTGTGGGCCTTGGACTCGCCCGCCTCCGGTGTGTAGTCCGCGCCGCCCGCGTCCCACTTCGCCTTGGCCGAGGACGGGTCGGCCAGCGCCTCGAACTCCCAGAGGATGTCGCGCCATTCGACGGCGGGGCCGCCGTTCTCCCGCTCCATCTCGGCGAGATTGCGCCGGATGGCCTCCTTCTCGCGGGCCAGGTGGAGCGAACCCCCGGTGACGGGGAGGACGTTGATGCCGTGGATCTCCTCCGGGTTGGCGGTCCACCAGGTGGAGTACGCGCCGCCGCTGCCCCAGACCATGCCGACCGTGTCATGGCCGAAGGAGGACGGAAAGACCTCCTGGTCGGCGTCGAACCAGTACTGGGCGATCGCCTCGGACTCGGTGGCGAGCAAGTAGCTGCCCAGGTCGCGCAGTTCGGCATCGCCGGTGGCGGAGCCCCAGAGCACCAGGGCGGCGCTGAGGTTGGTGGACTCCGAGGAGGACTCCTGGTTGTTGCCCGCGGCGAAGCCCTGGTGCCCGGAGGCCCAGCTGTGGCCCGCGTACACGTCGAAGCCGCGCAGGAAGGGGAAGGCGGTGTCCGTGCGGCTCGGGTTGGCGGTGTCGCGTACCAGCGTCTTCACCATCGAGCCCCAGGCCGCGTCGGCGGCCCACGCCTGGTCGTACTGGGCGACGATCGCCGCCGCGTAGACGTAGTAGCTGTAGTGGAAGTGGTGGTCGTTCAGCTCGGTGTCGCTGCCGTAGGAGGCCGGGTAGCCGATCAGTGTCTTCCACTGCTTGTCGTAGCTGAACTCGCTCGCGCCGCCCGCCGTGAACCACTCCTCCAGCCTGCCCTTGAGCAGTCCGAGGAGCTTGTCACGGGTCGCGGACTCGCCGATCTGGTCGGCCATGGGGACCAGTTGGGCGAGCCGGCCCAGCGCCTTGCCCGTCCAGTACGTGTCGGTCGCGCCGGAGAACGGGTCGGCCGCGTTCGCCGCCTCGTCCAGATACCCCTTGAGCCGCGCCCGGTCCACCCCGTCGGCGGCGGGCAGGGCGGGCAGCACCCCGGAGGACTGCTGGCTGGTGGTGAAGGAGGCCGCCTCGCGGACCTTCATGGTGCCGCGCGGTGAGACATAGGTGTACGGGGTCAGCGCGTCGGTGGTGTGCAGCCACTGGTGCCGGTAGAGGGCCTGGAGGGTGCCGGTCTCGGTGCCCTCCTGCGGCTCGGTGGTGAGCCGGTAGGTCGCCTTCACCGTACCGGCGCCACCGCTCCAGCTCACCTCGGAGCCGGTGACGAAGCTGTACGCGTACTTCCGGTACGTCGCCAGCGCGTCGGTGGAGGGCAGGACGGCGAGGGAGAAGTAGTCCTTGGCGCCGAGCCCGGCCGTGATGGTGGAGCCGGCGACCGACCAGTCGCTGCCGCCGGGCGCGAACAGGGCGTAGTGGTGGCCCGCGACGGTGATGCCGAGGACGTTGCCGTCGTCGGCGAAGACGGTGGGCGCGGCGGCGGTGGTGATTCGCGCGTCGCCGCCGGAGCCCTTGGCGTAGACGTAGGGCAGCCCGTGTCCGATGGTGGTCCGCAGGGTGCGGGAACCGTCCGACCAGTAGGGCGTGACCGTCCAGTCCGACCAGTCGTCGGCCTTGGTGTCGGGCGAGTTGAGCCCGGTCAGCCCGAGGGTGAGATCGGCCTTGTGGGCGTACTCGTACTGGCGGCCCTCGCCGACGATCGCCGGGGTGGTCGGGTAGCCGACCTCCAGTCCGCCCGAGGTCGCCTGGTAGGTGAGGGGGTGGCCGTACATCGGGGTGGAGTACGGGTTGTCGCCGTACCGCTGGAAGGCGAGGGAGGACCACCAGTCGTTGGTGGGCACCGGCTTGTCCCGGGCCGCCTCGGTCACCTTGGGCGTGACGGGCGTGCCGGTGTTGGTGGTGGGGCCGGACGTGCCGGCGGGCCGGGTGTCCGAGTAACTGCCCGCTCCGACGGGGACATTGGCGGCCACGGCCGGGGAGGCGGCGGGGCCGAGGCCGATGGCGGCCAGGGTGCTGACCAGGACCAGCGCGGCGGCTGGTCTGGCACGGGAGACGGACATGGGCGGCACCTCACGGGGTGGTGGGGGGATGTGGGGGTGGTGGGGGTGGGGGGTGGGACGTCGAGCGTTCGAGAGCGCTCTCAGACGCCAGGAAACGTAAAACTTCTGAAACAGAAGTGTCAATACGTCGGACACAGAGGCGAGTTAGGGCTCGCCCCCATCCGTTACGCGTTCGAGTCTTGACGGGGCGGTCCGCTCCGGGGCACGCTCCACCCCAGATTCTGAGAGCGCTCTCAATCGGCTCTCGTGTGTACTCCGAAGCCAAGGGAGGCTTCTCATGCCCATCGCCCGAGCCGCCAGCAGGGCCGCGGTCCGTCTCGGTGCGGTCGTGCTCTCCGGGGCACTGCTCGTCGCCTGCGGGTCAGGTTCCTCAGGGACCTCCGACAGCGCGGGAGGCAAGGTCACGCTGACCGTAGACCTCTTCGGATCGTTCGGTTACAAGGAGGCCGGGCTGTACGCGGAGTACCAGAAGCTCCACCCGGACATCAAGATCAAGCAGAGCGACACCCAGGAGGAGACCGACTACTGGAAGTCGCTCCAGACCCGGCTGGCCGGCGGCGGCGGGCTCGCCGATGTGCAGGGCGTGGAGGTCGGACGGATCGCCTCGGTCACCCAGCAGCAGTCCGACAAGTTCGAAGACTTGAAGCAGTACGGCGCGGACACGCTCAAGGACCAGTTCGCCGAGGCCAAGTGGTCGGCGGCGACGACGCAGGACGGCCGGATCCTGGGACTCGGCACCGATGTCGGGCCCGAGGCGATGTGCTACCGCTCCGACCTGTTCAAGAAGGCGGGGCTGCCGACCGACCGCGCCGAGCTGGCGAAGAAGTGGTCGACGTGGGACGGCTATCTCGCCCTCGGCAAGGAGTACATGGCGAAGGCACCGGCGAAGAGCGCCTGGCTCGACAGCGTCGGCAGCCTCTACTCGATCATGATCGGCCAGGAGGAGGAGCGGTACTACAACGCCTCCGGCAAGCTGGTCTACGAGCAGAACCCGGCCGTCAAGACCGCCTGGGACACCTCGGTCAAGGCCGCGGACGCCGGGCTGAGCGCCAAGCTCGACCAGTGGTCGCCGCAGTGGAACCAGGCGTTCGCGGCGGGCTCGTTCGCCACCATTCCGTGCCCGGCGTGGATGCTCAGCTACATCAAGGGCCAGGCGGGCGAGAACGGTTCGGGCAAGTGGGACATCGCCGCGCTGCCCGGCGGTGCGGGCAACTGGGGCGGTTCGTACCTCTCGGTACCGCGCGCCGCCGAGCACAAGAAGGAGGCGTACGAGCTGATCAAGTGGCTCACCGCGCCCGAGCAGCAGGCCAAGCTCTTCCGGGAGCAGGGCATCTTCCCCTCCTCCACCGGTGCCATCGAGCAGATCGCCGACACGAAGGACCCGTACTTCTCCGGCGCGCCGACCGGCCAGATCTTCGGTGACGCGGCCAAGGCCGCGCCCGTACAGGTCCTCGGCGTCCATGACGCCAATGTCGCCCAGCAGATCACCAACGCGCTGAGCGAGGTGGAACGCAAGGGCGTCGCGTCCGACAAGGCGTGGTCGACGGCGAAGAAGGGCGTCGAGAACGTCATCGGCTGACCGGGTTCCCCGGCCGGTCCCGACCGGGGCCGGCCGGGCCCTTCCGCATCCCGCCCCGGTTCTCCTCTCCCCCGCTTGCGAAGGCCGATCCATGACCCTCACCGCCACCGCGAAGGCGGCGCCGCCGCCCGCGCCGGGCTCTCCGGTGTCCCGGGCGTCCGCCGTGCGCCGCTCCTGGCGCGCGTTCTCGCCGTACGCCTATCTCGCCCCCTTCTTCACCCTGTTCGCCGCCTTCGGGCTCTTCCCGCTGCTCTACACGGCGTATGTCTCGCTCTACCGGGTGGAGTTGCAGACGCCGGGCGACATGCAGTGGCGCGGACTCGGCAACTACACGGCGATCTTCACCGACGCGTTCTTCTGGACCGCGCTGCGCAACACCTTCACCATCGGTGTGCTCTCCACCGTGCCGCAGCTCGTGATGGCGCTGGGGCTGGCCCATCTCCTCAACTACAAGCTGCGCGGGCGGACGTTCATCCGTACGGCGATGCTGCTGCCGTACGCGACCTCGGTGGCCGCGGCGACCCTGGTCTTCGCCCAGCTCTTCGGACGCGACTTCGGACTGATCAACTACGTGCTGGGGCTGGTCGGCGTCTCCCCGGTGGACTGGCAGACCGGCACCGTCGCCTCGCAGATCGCCGTGTCGACCATCGTGATCTGGCGCTGGACCGGGTACAACGCGCTGATCTATCTGGCGGGCATGCAGTCCATCCCGAGCGAGCTGTACGAGGCCGCAGAGGTCGACGGGGCCTCGCGCTGGCGGCAGTTCATCCATGTCACCCTGCCGGGGCTGCGGCCCACGATCATCTTCACGGTCGTCGTCTCGACCATCGGCGCCACCCAGCTCTTCGGTGAGCCGCTGCTCTTCGAGGGGTCCATCTCGGGCGGCATCTCGCACCAGTACCAGACACTCGGCCTCTACCTGTACGAACAGGGCTGGGGCTTCTTCCACCTCGGCCGGGCCGCCGCGATCGCCTGGGTGATGTTCCTGCTCATCCTGATCCTGGTCGGCATCAACGCCCTGGTCGCGCGCCGCCGTTCGCGTAAGGAGGCCGGGCGATGACCACACTCACCGCGCCGCCGACCCCACCGTCCCCGCCCGCCGGGAAGGAGCCCGAGCCCGCTCCGGTCCGGCGCAGGACCCGCGCCGGGGGCACGATGCGGGGCGGCTGGCTCTCGTACACGATCCTGACCGTCTCGCTGCTCTTCTCGGCGTTCCCGTTCTACTGGACGGTCGTCGCGGCCAGCCGCTCCAACGCCGATCTGGCGAAGGTGCCGCCGACGCTGCTGCCGGGCCCGCACCTGATCGACAACTTCCAGGCGGTGCTGGAGGAGGCGGACATCGGCAAGGCGCTCCTCAACTCGCTGATCGTCTCCGGGTCGATCACGGTGGGGACCGTGCTGTGCTGCACCCTGGCCGGGTTCGCCTTCGCCAAGCTGCGTTTCCGCGGGCGCGGCGCGCTGCTGGCCGTCACCATCGGCACCATGATGATCCCGCCGCAGCTCGGGGTGATCCCGCTGTTCATGCTGATCGCCGAACTCCAGTGGATCAACCAGCTCCAGGCCGTCATCCTGCCCGGACTGGTCTCCGCGTTCGGTGTGTTCTTCATGCGGCAGTACCTGGTGCAGTCGCTGCCCGACGAGCTGATCGAGGCCGCCCGGGTCGACGGCGCCTCCACCGCGCGGATCTTCTGGTCGATCGTGGTGCCCATCGCCCGGCCCGGGATGGCGGTACTCGGGATGCTGACCTTCATGACGGCGTGGAACGACTTCTTCTGGCCGATCATCGCGCTCTCCTCGCAGAACCCGACCGTCCAGGTGGCGCTGCGCCAGCTCGGCGGCGGCTATGTGCACGACCAGTCCGTGATCATGGCGGGCACCCTGCTCGGCACGCTGCCGGTGCTGGTGGTCTTCGGGCTGCTCGGCCGGCAGATCGTCGGCGGCATCATGCAGGGCGCCGTCAAGGGCTGACCCCGCCCGTACCACCCGTATCCCCCCACCGCACCACCCGTACCCCCACTGTTCCGTCGCTCACTCACGGGAGCCCTTCTTCATGACCGCTGTCGACGCTCGCCCTCAGACCGCCGTGGAGGCCCGCTTCCCCGCCGGATTCCGGTGGGGCACGGCCACCGCCGCGTACCAGATCGAGGGCGCCGCCACCGAGGACGGCCGTACGCCGTCCATCTGGGACACCTTCAGCCGGACGCCCGGCCGGGTCCGCAACGGCGACACCGGTGACATCGCCGCCGACCACTACCACCGGATGGACGAGGACGTCGCGCTCCTCAAGGAGCTGGGCGTCACCGACTACCGCTTCTCGGTGTCCTGGTCGCGGGTCCAGCCCACCGGGCGCGGCCCGGCCGTCCAGCGCGGCCTCGACTTCTACCGGCGGCTGACCGACGCCCTGCTGGCGGCGGACATCAGGCCCGTCGCCACGCTCTACCACTGGGATCTGCCGCAGGAGCTGGAGGACGCGGGCGGCTGGCCGCAGCGGGAGACGGCCGAGCGGTTCGCGGAGTACACGCGCCTCGTCGGCGAGGCCCTCGGCGACCGTGTCTCCACCTGGACCACGCTCAACGAGCCGTGGTGCTCGGCCTTCCTCGGTTACGCCTCCGGGGTGCACGCCCCCGGCCGTACGGATCCGGCCGCCGCGCTGCGCGCCGCGCACCATCTGAACCTGGCCCACGGTCTGGGCGTCCGCGCGCTGCGCGACACACTGCCGCGTCAGGCCGAGATCTCGCTGACGCTCAACCTGCACGCCCTGCGGCCGCTCACCGACACACCGGCCGACCTCGACGCGGTGCGCCGGATCGACGCCGTGGGCAACCGGATCTTCCTCGACCCGGTCTTCCACGGGCGGCTGCCGGAGGACCTGGTCACCGACACGGCCGCACTGACGGACTGGTCGTTCGTGCGGGACGGCGACCTGGAGACCATCTCCGCGCCGATCGACTCGCTCGGCATCAACTACTACTCCCCCACCGTCGTCGCCGCGGGCTCCTCGGAGACGCCCTCACCGTGGCCGGCCGCCGAGGGGCGCGTCCGCTTCGTACCGGCTCCCGGGCCGCGTACGGCCATGGACTGGCCGGTCGACGCGGACGGGCTGTACGAACTGCTCACCCGGCTCCGCGACGAACTGCCCGGCACCCCGCTGATGGTCACCGAGAACGGGGCGGCGTACGACGACTACGCGGACCCGTCCGGCGAGGTCCACGACCCCGAGCGCGTGGCCTACCTCCACTCGCACCTCAGCGCGGTGCACCGGGCGATCGCGGACGGCGCGCCGGTGGGCGGCTACTTCCTCTGGTCGCTGCTGGACAACTTCGAGTGGGCCTACGGCTACAGCAAGCGGTTCGGCATCGTCCATGTCGACTTCGCGACACAGCGCCGTACGGTCAAGGACAGCGCGCGCTGGTACGCGCAGGTCATCGGGCGTGGCGGCCTCGGCTGACCTTCCCCCGGCCCCCCGGCCCCCCCCCCGCCCCCCCCCCCCCCCCCGCCCCCCCCCCCGCCCCAGCCCGCTCGGCGG
>NZ_JBHZDA010000133.1:6726-15169 GCF_042755665.1 Streptomyces sp. NPDC059142 | reverse complement strand
TCGCGCGCGGGGGGGGGGGGCGGGGGGCCCCGGCGCGGGGCCCCCCCCCCCCCCCCCCCCTCGCCGTCACGGGTGCGTACGCCGCTGTCGCGGGTGCTCACGCGCCGGTGGTGACGCGCTCGCCGCCGACCTCGACCGCCGCGCAGCGCCAGCGCAGATCGGTGGACTGCTCCAGCCGGAAGGCGAGGGCGCGCACCTGTTCGCCCGCGGCGACGCTGGCGGACGCCTCGACCACCCCGGGCCGGGGCTGGGAGAACCGGCAGGAACGGATCACCGGGCGGACGCCCCTGGCCCGGAACGGGGCGCCCGGCGCGAGCCGGACGAGCTGTTCGTACGCCTCGCCGACGGTCTGGCCGAGCATCCAGTGCACGGGCCGGTGGCCGCTGAGGACGGCGAGCAGCCGCTCCGCGAACACCTCGTGCGGCGGGACATGGCGCCGGCGCTGCGGACGCGGCGCGCCGGGCCCGCGCGGATCGCGGCGGCCGGGCGGCCTGGCCCCGGCGGAGAAGGCGGTGGTGGAAGTGGCGGAAGTGGTCCTGTGCACGCAGATCGCCCCCGTTCTGCCCGTCCGGTCGAATACCGGTCGGTAACTTGTGATGGGGGATCTTTTACGGGCCCTTGGGGGAGCCCCGCAAGGAGGGGCGACCGGCGGTGCGCGGGGCGGTGGAATCACCTATCCGGGTGAGCGGCGGGCCGTATGGGGCCTGGTGAGGAGGGCGTGCGCGGTTCGTGGTGGACGCCTGCGAGCCCCTTGCGTGTCACCCCGAAGAGGGACTGACCCACGTATCCTTAGGTGTTCTCCCGACGACGAAAGCGGCCATGCCATGCGTGTGTACGTCCCCCTGACGCTTCCCGGTCTCGCAGAGGCGCAGAAGGCCGGCGAGCTGGGACCGGGGCCGCTGACGGCGTACGCGGTGACCCCCGGGCTGCGCGAGTGGTACGTCTCGGACGACATCGAGGAGCTGGAGTACGCCGCCCTCAACCGTGCCGCGGCCGCCTCGCTCCGGCTGATCGCCGCGGATCCGGCCGCCGCCCGCCGCCGGGTGGTCGTCGCGGCCGACGTACCGGACCGCGAGGCCGTGTCGGACCCCGACATGCGGCTGGACGCCTCCTCGCTCGGCGAGGTGCGGATCGCGGCGGCGGTCTCCCTGCGCAAGGCCGCGGCGGTGCATGTGGACTCCGACGACGCGGACGCCGATGTGACGGCAGCGGCGGCGGCGCTCGGGGCGGCGGACCACGGTGACGACGACGCGCGGTTCACGGTGGACGGCGCGGAGGACCACGAACTGCTCTGGTACGGAATCCAGGAGATCCCGAACCTGATCGCCTGATCGTCTGACCGCCCGGAGACTCCCGGCGCCTCGACCGCCCGGGAACGCCCGCGCGCCCCGACCGCCCGGAAGCGCCCGCGCGCCCGGTCGTCGGAACGCCCCGGGGCTCGGCCCCCGGGGCGTTGTCGGACCCGGCCGGTACCGTTCTGTCCATGGGGAATCGGAACACGCATCTGGTGTGGGACTGGAACGGCACGATCCTCGATGACATGCGCGCGATCATCGGGGCGACCAACGCGGCCTTCGCGGAGATAGGGCTGGCGCCGATCACGCTCGACCGCTACCGGGAGCTGTACTGCGTCCCCATCCCGCGCTTCTACGAGCGGCTCATGGGACGCCTGCCGAGCGACGCCGAGTGGCTCGTCATGGACGAGACGTTCCACCGCCACTACACGGAGCGGCGGGAGAGCTGCGGGCTGACGAGCGGCGTCGAGGAACTGCTCGTGGGGTGGACCCTCGCGGGCGGCAGCCAGTCGCTGCTGAGCATGTACGGGCACGAACACCTGGTCCCGACGGTGCGGGGGTACGGCATCGAGCGCCACTTCCTCCGGGTCGACGGGCGCAAGGGACCGTCGGGCGGCAGCAAGGCGCTCCACCTGGAGCGCCATCTGACCGAGCTGTCCGCGGCGGGCGGGGAGATATCCGCCGTCCGTACGGTGGTGATCGGTGACGCGGTCGACGACGCGGTGGCGGCGGCGCACGTGGGGGCCCGCGCCGTGCTCTACGCCGGCGGCACCAACAGCAGGGCCACCCTGGAGGCGGTGGGCGTCCCGGTCGTGGACACCCTGGAGGAAGCCGTGGCGCTCGCGCGGGACCTGGCGTAGCTCTCCCCGGCCCCGCCCGGGCGTACCCCTAGTCGCTCCGCCCCGAAGAGCCCTGGGACACCGGGGCCTTCTCGCGCAGCACGGTCAGGAACGCGCGCATCCACGCCGGGTGGTCGGGCCAGGCGCGGGAGGAGACCAGGGTGCCGTCCACCACCGCCTCGGCGTCCTGGAACGTCGCGCCCGCCGACTGCATGTCGATCTCCAGGGCCGGATAGGCGGTGACCCGGCGCCCGGCGAGTTCGCCGATCGCCGCCGTCAGGAGCGGGCCGTGGCAGATCTGCGCCACCGGCTTGTCCGCGTCGAAGAAGGACTTGAGGATCTTGCGCAGCTCCGGGTCGCCGCGCAGGTATTCGGGGGCCCGGCCGCCCGGGACGACCACGGCCGCGTACTCCGTCGGGTCGACCTCGGAGAACGCCAGGTCGGCGGGGAAGGTGTAACCGGGCTTCTCGGTGTAGGTGTCGAAGCCGGGCTCGAAGTCATGGACCACGAACCGGAGCTTCTTCCGGGAAGGAGCGGCGACATGCACCTCGTACCCCTCCTCGCGCAGGCGCTGGTACGGATAGAGGACTTCAAGGGACTCGGCGGCGTCGCCGGTGACGATCAGGACCTTGGCTGCCATGGCTGCTCCCGGGAAGAATGGGGCGGTCTGTCCATCTGCCGACCAGTCTGCCGACCCGCACCGCCGCCGTCCTCACGTCCGGCGAGAAGCGCGTCCCGTGTCACCCCGGACCACCCCGCGGGTCTGTCCGAAGTGGCCAATTCGGCGCCTTGCATTTGTACACAAGCGGCTCATGACGGAGGCTGGGTGGAGAGCGATAGCCTGGTGCCCGTGATCAGCGCGATACGCCGTGGGGGCAGCGAAGCCCCCGGCCTGCGCCCGGAGCGCCACCGCGCCCGGGCGACCGCCGCTCACCCGGGTCATTGCCCACGTCAGGCTCGCCCGCCGGTCGCGGCACCGGAGACGGGGCGACTGCCAAAATTGGTCAATAAGGCCCCGGACATCTCTCATCGCGGCATAACGTCGACCCAGACCGGAAACCCCGCGTCGTGGCGTTGTGTCGCTTCCTTCACCTACGTCACGCAACGGCGCGCGACAGGAGCCAGAGGACATGCAGACCAAGCTGGACGAAGCCAAGGCCGAGCTGCTCGAACAGGCGGCCCGGGCCGCTGAGAACAGCCCGCTGGGGGGCACCGGGGGGCTGGAGGACGGTCTCCGGAAGGACGGGGCCACCGCCGGGTCCGACGGCACGGGGCCAGGTGGCACCGGTCCGGGCGGGACCGGGGACGGTGACGGCGCCGACCGCGCCGCGGTCCTCGCGTACCTCCAGCGCTACTACCTGCACACGGCCCCGGAGGACCTCGCGGGCCGTGACTCCACCGATGTCCTCGGCGCCGCGCTCTCGCACTACCGGCTGGCCGGGAACCGTCCCCAGGGGACGGCGAGCGTACGGGTCCACACCCCGACGGTCGAGGAGAACGGCTGGACGTGCAGCCACTCCGTGGTGGAGGTCGTCACCGACGACATGCCCTTCCTCGTGGACTCCGTCACCAACGAACTCTCCCGGCAGGGCCGCGGCATCCATGTCGTGATCCACCCTCAGATCACCGTGCGCCGTGATGTCACCGGCAAGCTGATCGAGGTGCTTCCCGAAGGGGTGGCCGCCTCCGCCGACCGCCCCCACGACGCGCTCACCGAGTCCTGGATCCATGTCGAGGTGGACCGCGAGAGCGAGCGCGCCGACCTCCAGCAGATGACCGCCGACCTGTTGCGCGTCCTGTCCGACGTCCGCGAGACCGTCGAGGACTGGGAGAAGATGCGCGGCGCCGCGCTGCGCATCGCCGACGAGCTGCCCGGCGAGCCGACCGCCGACGACCTGCGCGACCAGGAGGTCGAGGAGGCCCGTGAGCTGCTGCGCTGGCTCGCCGCCGACCACTTCACCTTCCTCGGCTACCGCGAGTACGAGCTGACGGACAGCGACGCGCTGACCGCCGTCCCCGGCACCGGGCTCGGTGTGCTGCGCTCCGACCCGCACCACGGCGAGGACGACGACCACCCGGTCAGCCCGTCCTTCAGCCGGCTGCCCGCCGACGCCCGCGCCAAGGCGCGCGAGCACAAGCTGCTGATCCTCACCAAGGCCAACAGCCGCGCCACCGTCCACCGGCCCGGCTATCTCGACTACGTCGGGGTGAAGAAGTTCGACGACAAGGGCAATGTCGTCGGCGAGCGCCGCTTCCTCGGGCTGTTCTCCTCGGCCGCGTACACCGAGTCCGTACGCCGTGTCCCGGTGATCCGCCGGAAGGTCGCCGAGGTCCTGGAGGGCGCCGGCTTCTCGCCCAACAGCCACGACGGCCGCGACCTGCTCCAGATCCTGGAGACCTACCCGCGCGACGAACTGTTCCAGACGCCCGTCGACGAACTGCGCTCCATCGTCACCAGCGTGCTCTACCTCCAGGAGCGCCGCAGGCTGCGGCTCTACCTCCGCCAGGACGAGTACGGGCGCTACTACTCCGCGCTCGTCTACCTGCCGCGCGACCGCTACACCACCGGCGTCCGGCTGCGGCTGGTCGACATCCTCAAGGAGGAGCTGGGCGGCACCAGCGTCGACTTCACCGCGTGGAACACAGAATCGATCCTCTCCAGGCTCCACTTCGTCGTCCGCGTCCCGCGCGGTACGGAGCTGGCCAAGCTCACCGACGCCGACACGGACCGGATCGAGGCCCGCCTCGTGGCGGCGGCCCGCTCCTGGGCCGACGCGTTCGGCGAGGCGCTGAACGCCGAGTGCGGCGAGGAGCGCGCCGCCGAACTGCTCCGCAAGTACGGCGCCGCCTTCCCCGAGGGCTACAAGGCCGACCACTCCCCGCGCGCCGCCGTCGGCGACCTGGTCCACCTCGAAGCGCTCGACAAGGCCGAGGCGGACTTCTCGCTCTCCCTGTACGAGCCCGTCGGCGCGGGCCCCGGCGAACGCCGCTTCAAGATCTACCGCTCCGGCGAGCAGGTTTCCCTCTCCGCCGTCCTCCCGGTGCTCCAGCGGCTCGGCGTCGAGGTCGTGGACGAGCGGCCGTACGAGCTGCGCTGCGCGGACCGTACCCACGTCTGGATCTACGACTTCGGCCTGCGGCTGCCCCAGGGAGGCTCGGGCGGCGACTACCTCACCGAGGACGACCGCGAGCGCTTCCAGAACGCCTTCGCCGCCGTGTGGACCGGAGCCGCGGAGAACGACGGCTTCAACTCCCTGGTCCTGCGCGCCGGTCTGGACTGGCGGCAGGCGATGGTGCTGCGCGCGTACGCCAAGTACCTGCGCCAGTCGGGCTCGACGTTCAGCCAGGACTACATGGAGGACACCCTCCGCTCCAACGTGCACACCACCCGGCTGCTGATCTCGCTCTTCGAGTCCCGCATGTCGCCCGGCCGCCAGCGCGCCGGCACGGAGCTGACGGAGGCCATGCTGGAGGAGCTGGACGGCGCGCTCGACCAGGTCGCGAGCCTGGACGAGGACCGGATCCTGCGCTCCTTCCTCACCCTCATCAAGGCCACGCTGCGGACGAACTTCTTCCAGAGCGCGAGCGAGGGAAGCGGAAAGAGGGGCCGGAGCGCGAGCGAGGGAAGCGGAAAGAGTGGCCGGAGCGCCGGTGACGGTCAGCACCACAGCTACGTGTCGATGAAGTTCGACCCGCAGGCCATCCCCGACCTCCCCGCCCCCCGCCCCGCCTACGAGATCTGGGTCTACTCCCCGCGCGTCGAGGGCGTCCACCTGCGCTTCGGCAAGGTCGCGCGCGGCGGGCTGCGCTGGTCGGACCGGCGGGAGGACTTCCGTACGGAGATCCTCGGCCTGGTCAAGGCGCAGATGGTCAAGAACACCGTGATCGTGCCGGTCGGCGCCAAGGGCGGCTTCGTCGCCAAGCAGCTGCCCGACCCGGCCGCCGACCGGGACGCCTGGCTCGCCGAGGGCATCGCCTCGTACAAGATCTTCATCTCGGCGCTGCTCGACATCACGGACAACATGGTGGCGGGCGAGGTCGTGCCGCCCGCCGACGTCGTGCGCCACGACGAGGACGACACCTATCTCGTCGTCGCCGCCGACAAGGGCACCGCCAGCTTCTCCGACATCGCCAACGAGGTCGCGGTCGCCTACGACTTCTGGCTCGGGGACGCCTTCGCCTCCGGCGGCAGCGCGGGCTACGACCACAAGGGCATGGGCATCACGGCCCGCGGCGCCTGGGAGTCCGTGAAGCGGCACTTCCGCGAACTCGGCCACGACACCCAGAGCGAGGACTTCACCGTCGTCGGCGTCGGCGACATGTCCGGTGACGTCTTCGGCAACGGCATGCTGCTCTCCGAGCACATCCGGCTGGTCGCCGCCTTCGACCACCGGCACATCTTCATCGACCCGCACCCCGACGCGGCCACCTCGTACGCCGAGCGCCGCCGGCTCTTCGAGCTGCCGCGCTCCTCGTGGGCCGACTACGACAAGGGGCTGCTGTCGCCGGGCGGCGGCATCCACCCCCGTACGGCCAAGTCGATCCCCGTCAACGCCCATGTCCGCGACGCCCTCGGCATCGAGCCGGGGGTCACCAAGCTGACCCCCGCCGAGCTGATGAAGGCGATCCTCCAGTCCCCGGTCGACCTGCTCTGGAACGGCGGGATCGGGACGTACGTGAAGGCGTCCACCGAGACCGACGCGGAGGTCGGCGACAAGGCCAACGACGCCATCCGCGTCAACGGCGAGGACCTGCGGGCCAAGGTCGTCGGCGAGGGCGGCAACCTGGGGCTGACCCAGCTCGGCCGGATCGAGTTCGCCCGGCGCGGCGCCGGCGGCGAGGGCGGCAAGGTCAACACCGACGCCATCGACAACAGCGCGGGCGTGGACACCTCCGACCACGAGGTGAACATCAAGATCCTGCTCAACGGGCTGGTCACCGAAGGGGACATGACCGTCAAGCAGCGCAACAAGCTGCTCGCCGCGATGACCGACGAGGTCGGCGCGCTCGTCCTGCGCAACAACTACGCGCAGAACACCGCGCTCGGCAACGCCCAGGCGCAGGCGCCCTCCCTCCTCCACGCCCACCAGCGCTTCATGCGCCGGCTGGTGCGCGACGGACATCTCGACCGGGCGCTGGAGTTCCTGCCCGCCGACCGTCAGGTCCGGGAACTGCTGAACTCCGGCAAGGGCCTCTCGCAGCCCGAACTCGCCGTCCTGCTCGCCTACACCAAGATCACGGTGGCGGAGGAGCTGATCCACACCGAGCTGCCGGACGACCCGCATCTGCGCGCGCTGCTGCACGCGTACTTCCCGCAGCAGCTCCGTGAGCAGTTCGCCGAGCAGATCGACGCGCACGCGCTGCGCCGCGAGATCATCACGACGGTCCTGGTCAACGACACCGTCAACACCGGTGGTTCGACCTTCCTGCACCGGCTCCGCGAGGAGACCGGCGCGTCGATCGAGGAGATCGTACGGGCGCAGGCCGCGGCCCGGGAGATCTTCGGGCTGAACGCGGTGTGGGACGCCGTCGAGGCACTGGACAACCAGGTCCCCGCGGACGTCCAGACCCGGATCAGGCTGCACTCGCGCCGGCTGGTCGAGCGCGGTACGCGCTGGCTGCTCGGCAACCGGCCGCAGCCGCTGGAGATCGCGGGGACGATCGAGTTCTTCGCGGCGGGCGTCGAGCGGGTCTGGGCCCAGCTCCCGACGATGCTGCGCGGCCCGGAGCTGGAGTGGTACCAGGCGATCCTGACCGAGCTGACCGACACGGGGGTGCCCGAGGAGCTGGCGCTGCGGGTCGCAGGGTTCTCGTCGGTCTTCCCGGCGCTCGACATCGTCGCCATCGCGGACCGTACGGAGCAGGACCCGCTGGCCGTCGCCGAGGTCTACTACGACCTCGGGGACCGGCTGCGGATCAGCGGGCTGATGGACCGGATCGTGGAGCTGCCGCGGGCCGACCGCTGGCAGTCCATGGCCCGTGCCTCGATCCGTGAGGACCTGTACGCGGCGCACGCCGGGCTGACCTCGGACGTGCTGACGGTGGGCAACGGCAGCTCGACGCCCGAGGAGCGGTTCCGGGCGTGGGAGGAGAAGAACGCCGCGATCCTGACCCGGTCGCGCGCCACGCTCGACGAGATCCAGAACTCGGACGCGTTCGACCTGGCGAACCTCTCGGTCGCGATGCGGACGATGCGGACGCTGCTGCGCACGCACCGCTGACGGCGGGACGGCACCGGCGGAGAAACGGAAGGGGCGCCCGGCTCGTCAAGAGGCGGGGGGCCCAGGCGCTGTACGGGGACCAAAGCGG